>JBKPPO010000315.1:0-7984 GCA_046733635.1 Pseudomonadota bacterium
CCGCGCACAGTTGGTCGGGGCTGTTTTGCTGGGTCTAGGTGCCGCCGCGTTCCTGTTGGGGATCGGCCTGCTGTTCCTCACAATCAACTACACCCCAGAGGAGCTGCTGGTTCGTGTTCGGGATAAGCCTTGGACGCACGACGTCTTCTTGCTGATTCCGGCACCTGAGCTCTATCGCGCCCTTGGTGGTGCCGGCATCATCGTTGGCTTGGCGCTTTTCGGCTTGGGCAGCCTCGTGCGTGGAGACAACTGATGGTTCAGGTGAACAATGGCATCGCGGGTCACCTAACACCTCGTTGGAGCGGACGCGTGAGAGATAAAGTGCCAAGCTCATTCGGCGGCGTGCGCGCCGCTCAACTCAACCGTTAGGCATCACTCGTGCGTTACCTGGTCTTCTTTGTCGCGCTAAGTCTCGGGCTGCCCGCCGCCGCGGATCCACGAAGCGACTTTGAAAGTGCCATGGCAAAGTGGCGTAGCGCGGGTTTGCAGAACTACACCTTCACCTATCGGTGGCATGGTGCAGTGGTCATCGCCCCTGCGTGCGCGGACGCCACCATTAGGGTTCGAGTGAAAGACGGAGTGGGCGGCACTCCGACGGTGGTTCGCGGAAGTTCTAGATGTCCGCGCGGTATTAAGGGCACTGATGCAATCGGGTTCTCGGTGCCGTCGACTATCGACCAAGCATTTCAGGAGATGAATCGCTACATTGCGAACCCACCGGTTCAAGTGCGAATCACAACCACGTACGACGATACCTATGGAGTGCCGACGTCCTACTTCGTTGAGAAGCTCGAGCTCGAGGACAACGACGAGGGCTTCAAGATCACAAGCTTCGAGGTGGCGAGATGATGCCTAACACCTCGTTGGAGCGGACGCGTGAGGGATAAAGTGCTAGTCGTTATTGCCGGCGTGCGCGCCGCTCAACTCAGCCGTTAGGCGACTTGTGAGAGATCGTCACGAAGTTCTTCAAGACTCGCAGTTCTGGCTCATGCTCGAGTACGGCATGTCTGGATGGTTTCGTGATCGGGGTGACGAATCGCTGGGCGGATTCTGGTGCGATGGCCTGATTCCGGAGTCCGTGCAGAATACGAAGGAAGGCATTGAGGTGTCGGGAATAGCCTGGGTGGCCAGAGGGCGCGACTCACAGGAGAAATTCTCCTTTATCGCGTCAATCCCACAACGAATGCTCGGGGCGCGCCGCGCAGGGGCCGCGATAGGCGATCTGATGATTGACCTGTCTCGCCGGGAGCTGCGTCTTTCAGTGATTCCGCCGGTCAAGTCGCCTAACAAATCTTTGGGGCGGGCGCGTGAGAGATAAAGTGCCAAGCTCATACCGCCGCGAGCGCGCCGCTCAACTCAATCATTAGCACGCAATGCCTCTTCACGACGGCCCCCACACCTTTCAGCAACTCGCCACAACGGTCCTGCCTGGCCATATGGCGCGCCTACGTGAAGCGATGCAAGCTACTCGGCCAATGGATCTCTTTTCGAGAGACGGCGCCGGAGTGAAGACGCTGCTGCGGGAACTAGATCTGCCAAGCGATTTCTCCGGTTGTTACGTCTTAATTGAAGGGACTGCGCCGATCTACGTAGGAATTTCGCGTGGCGTGATCGGGCGGTTGCGCCAGCACGTCTTGGAAAGACGCACTTCGATGCGAGCCTCGCGTTCCGTATCGCGATGGCACGGCATCCTGATCGCACCGTGGAGCGGCTAAAGAGAGCGGAAGCGATGGAGGACCCCTTGTTCGGTACTTCTTTTGACGAAGCGCAGACGTACTTGCGGTCTCTGAACGTCGCCACCGTTGCAATAGCCAATCCGCTTGAGTTGTACGTGTTCGAGGCATACTGCGCTGTCTAGCTCGACACGTATCAATGGAATTCCTTCGAGACGCACTAAAGATACGTGCTAACACCTCGTTGGAGCGGACGCGTGGAAGATAAAGTGCCAAGCTCATACATCGGCGCGCGCGCCGCTCAACTCAACCGTTAGGGAGCGCGAGTTGTCGCAGTTCGATCTGACCACATTCGGGAAGCTCGCAGCGCAGCTCCGCTTTCGCCGGCCCCTCGTGACCTTCGCAGCGAATTCGATAAAGCTTTCCTTCGCGCTCGGGGCAGCTGCGAATCGCTACATCTGGGTAGACGCGCCGTGGGAGCTTTGGCTCAACGATCGCGCATTCCTCTATTCAGGCTCTTATCCGAATCCTCACTCCGTTCTCGGGCGCCGCGAGGAACGAGGTTGGTTGCGTAGAGCACGGTGGTTTCGGCCTGGCGCCTTTCTTTCTCTTTCGAGAGAGGGCGGGTCACTGGCGCGATTCCGATTCGTAAGCGGTTGGAGCATCATCGCCTCGGCTGCAGCCTCGGCCCGCGATCCTGAGCAGTGGTATGACGACTGGTATGTGGCGGACTCGCAGGCGCTCCCTAACACCTCGTTGGAGCGGACGCGTGAGGGATAAAGTGCCAAGCTCATACATCGGCGGTCGCGCCGCTCAACTCAACCGCTAGGCGGCACGAATCTAGCGAATCAAGAAGCTTTCTCGAGTTGTGGATCAAGAAGCCAACGCTACCGTTGGCACATGAAGGCCCGAGAAGTGATACGACTGTTGCAGCACGACGGGTGGCGCCACGTCCGCACCAGAGGCTGCCACCGGCAGTTTCAGCATCCAGAGAAGCCAGGAACCGTCACGGTCGCGGGAAAACTTGGCATAGACATCCCTCCGGGTACACTCAACAGCATTCTCAAGATTGCGGGCCTCAAGAAGTGAGAAAGGCACGAGTTATGGAATATCTCGTTGTGGTTGAGAAGGGCAGGTCTAGTTACGGCGCATACGTCCCAGATCTTCCCGGATGCCTCGCGGCCGGAGAAACTCGCCGCGAAGTATTGAAGCTTATTCGCGATGCCGTAAAGCTGCATATCGAAGCGTTGCGAGAATCTGGCCAGGCAGTGCCCGAGCCGACGTCCAAGAGCGACGTGGTAAAGGTACGTGCCGCCTAACACCTCGTTGGAGCGGACGCGTGCGAGATAAAGTGCCAAGCTCATGCACCGGCGCGCGCGCCGCTCAGCTCAACCGTTAGACGTCATGACAATTCGTTTAGCCGCATTAGCTTCTGTTGCGTCAATTGTGACGGGCGTTGCTACGGCGCGCGGGTCCGACGCCCAGCAGGTTCAGCTGCTCAACAGAGTCCTTGAGGGAGCGAGGTGCCAAGAGACTCATTACAACGGCCGAGTTTGTGAATTCTCGATCGGGAAGCTCAACTTTTGGATTATGGGTGTGGGGGGCCCCGCCACGACGATCGAATTCCGCCATTCCGACGTCGAAGACGAGTTTTATGTGGTCATGCACTTCGGTTGCATCGCGGTGGTGCCTGGCAATGGCCACTCCGGGGGCTACGATCGAAGCTATGGCGTTTACGTCTCGCCGGTTACGGGCAACGCATACCTGACCAGTGATGAGTGCAGGGATGCGAACAAGCGTACAGCGAAATGACGTCTAACACTTCGTTGGAGCGGACGCGTGAGGGATAGAGTGCGAAGCTCTTACATCGGCGCGCGCCGCTCGACTCGACCGTTAGGCCCCGCATGAGAGCCCGCCGTATAGTCTGGGTGAAAATGGCCGCACTCGTAGCCCTTGCCGGCGTTTTGATCCACGTTGGCGCGGTGTTTGGTGGGCCATCATGGTTTGCGTTTTTTGGCGCGCCACCGCGTATCGTCGCGTCCGCCCAAGCGGGCACGTGGCTTGCGCCGGCAAGCGCAGTGCTCATTGCGGGAATCATGGCGGTGTGTGCCTTGTATGCCGGTTCCGTCCTCGGCTGGGTACGTCGCCCTCCTTTGCAGAAAATAGTTCTCGCCATCATCGCCACGGTCTGTGTTTTTCGGGCACTCATTCTTCCGCTGATCGCCCTTTCACAGTCAGACTTCCGCGGCGTATTTGAGCTCGTTAGCGCAGGCGTGTGGTTCCTGGCCGGCGTTGGCTTCCTAGTGGCCTTCCGCATCGCGGGTGCTGCGCCTGACAAATCGTTCGAGCGGACGCGTGAGCGTTAAAGGGCCAAGCTCAAACGTCGGCGCGCGCCGCTCAACTCAACCGTTAGACCGCAATGGAGCAAGCTCAGTTGGGAACCCAAGCCGAACTCCTGCAGCACCTTTGGCGCGAAGTCATCAATCGACCGCTCGACGCGGCCGCGCTCCATCGCGTCGTAGCCGCTTCGAAGCTGCGCCCTGACGACCCGTTCGCTGATAGCGGCCCGGCAATCGAGCGCCTGCTGGCTCTGGGTGCCTCGGCTCGTGATATTGGTCTGCTTCAGCGGCACGCCGCCTATGAAGCGGTTTTTCAGACTCTCTACGCACTTGGCGACCCAGGTGTAGACGATGGTGACGTAATCATGCTTCATGAAAGCCTCCTAACTGCTGATCCGAGCGGCCGCGAGGGCCGACCGGGTTCTGCCGACGCGGTCTTACAAATCGATGGACCAGGCGCGTGATTGATAAAGTGCCAAGATCAAATGCCGGCGCGCGCGCCGCTCAACTCCAACGTCAGGCGTCATGAGTCGTCGCGGTCAACACAGAGCTCGAGGAAAGGCACGACCCTCGCGCAAAAGCGTCGCGGTGGAGGCGGCGGCTGCTCGCAATCGCACCGCGAAGGCGGAACGCGCACACCAGAAGTGGCTGGCCGGCCAGGTTGTTGTAAACGCTTCGAATCTCCGCCCCACCAACAGCTACGGTACTCCGGACTTTGTGGCGCGCGGGTACTACATGGACGTCCCGTTCAAATGCAAGGACTGCGGCAAGTCTGAAGTCTGGTCGCCCACTCAGCAGCGGTGGTGGTATGAAATAGCCAAAGGCGACGTGTGGACCGTTGCCAATCGCTGCCGCCCCTGCAGGCAACGCGAGCGCGCCCGACGAAACACTGCTCGTGAAGTGGCCGAGGCCGGTATGGCCAAGAAGCGCGGCGTCAAGCCTAACAACGCGGTCGAGCGGACGCGTGACGAATAGTGTGCCAAGTTCCTACGCCGGCGCGCGCGCCGCACAACAAAATCGTCAGACGGCATCTGTGCCACAACCGGGGCATGAACCATGATCGACTTCATCGACATCTTCGACGTATATCAACAGGGCAAGATCGGCGGCCTGGGCTCGCTTCAAGCGGACACTGACCGGCGCGTCACGAACGCCGGTGACAAGCTTCGTGAGCTGGAACAGCGTTACGAGCGGATGAGTCTGGTTACCAATGCTTTGTGGCAACTGCTCAAGGCGCACACCGGGCTAACCGACTCGGATCTGAAAAAGTACATCGAAAAGGTAGATCTCGATGACGGTGTAAGGGACGGGAGAATTTCACGTAGCAAGGGGGCAATGGATTGTCCGCATTGCTCTCGCCGCGTACTAAAAAGCGCCACTGTATGCGCCTGGTGTGGCGGCAAGCTCGTCTCTGGCGATCCATTTCACGCGACGTGATGTGTCTAACACCTCGTGTATGGACTCCTTTGGCAAGCAGGCTGATCTGATCTGTTCAATCCTAGATCTCGGGGAGCGGCTGCATACGTGTATCCGTATTGTCGATGGAAAGCCGACCATCAAGTCTGAGGAAGACATAAACGCGCCGCAGTTCTGGCTGTTCTGAAGGAATCATCAATGAGCGTCGTGAATACACTGTGCAGCAGACCCGCATGAGCTTCCTCGAACTCCGTATCCCACCGCCGCTAGTCGGCCTCCTGATCGCCGCCGCGATGTGGGCACTCGCTCACGCCACGCCCCCGTTTCCGTTGCCGGAGATCGCCCGATGGACAGGCGCGGCGATGCTCCTAGTCCTCGGCGCCGGAATCGCGTTGGGCGGCGTCATCTCGTTCCACCGTGCCAAAACCACCGTGAACCCGTTGAAGCCCGAGAAGTCCGCGACGCTGGTCACGACCGGGGTGTATTCCTTCACGCGTAATCCCATGTACCTGGGCATGGCACTGGTGCTGTGCGCCTGGTCCGTCTATCTATCGTCGCCCGCGACTCTGGTGGGTCCGGTGGTATTCGCCGCATACATCACGCGATTCCAGATCCTTCCCGAGGAGCGGGTGCTGGACAAACTATTCGGGCCGCCATTCGCGGAGTACCGGAAGCGCGTTCGGCGCTGGATCTGACGCTCGCGGCGCCGGCGGTTCAAGCGATCAATTTCGCGGGTTCGTCGTCCCGCATCATCTGCGCGAGATCGGACGCTTCGAGCAACAGGAACAGTGTGGCGTTGGGCGTCAACGGCCGGACCATGCGGGCGGGGAGGCCCATGTCCAGCCCGCCCAGCGCCTCCCGCATCGGCACGATGCTGTCTACCGGCGCCTCGACGACATCCCCGAGCGCGTCCACGTGCAGGCCAATCAAAGATTGCCCCGGCACGGAGACGACGATGACCGAGTCGCTCTGGCGAGGCCGCGCGGAGCCGGCGATTTCGCCCAGGTCGAGCAACGGAACCACCTGGTCGCGAAAGCGGATGACACCGGAACAACCGGCATTCGAGCCTGGCAACCGCGTCACGTTGGCTACATCCACCGCCTCGACGACGGAAGCCGCGGGCACGGCGAACCAGTGGCCGGCGCAGTAGAACGTCGCCATCTCGAGCGCCTGTTTGCCGCGAGCCGGCGTCGAGACCGGGCGCGAACGCAGGCGTGAATCGTCCTGCACCTTCTCCGCGATGGATCCGATCGGCTCCAGGATCAACGCGGTGGCGGCCACGCCGTTGAACTCGCGATAACCCCGAGTGCGGCACGCGCCTACGGCGTAGTACAGCCCGTCCATCGCATGAATCTGCGCGATGCCTTCCGGTGAAGGTGTGAGGAAGTCCGCTGGAAGGTCTAACTGATCACCGGGCCGATAACGCTCCGTCGCGGAGATGACGCGGCCTTGTGCATCCGCGAGCACGGCGATGGATCTGGCCGCGGCATCGCCTGTGGGGCGCGGCAACACGTCCTGAAGCATCGCCCGGAACTGCGGCTCGGAATCGAACACGATGCCGATGCCGCCTAGCACGCGTCCCTGGCGGCTGCGGATCGCCGCGGTGAAGACGAACGTGTGGCGGTTCGAGTAGATCGCGCAGGGCTCGAACGCGGAGACGCCATAGGCCTGCGAATTCACGAGCGTGAGCGTCGAGCGGGCCCAGGCCTGTTCCAGCACCTGGCCGTTCAGCTCAGCGGCATTCGGATTCGACATGGCCATCACGCGACAGTCGCGATCGAATACGAAAAGATTGTCGTACACGGTGTACAGGCGGTTGATGTCCGCCAGCGTCGCCGTGGCCTGCTCGACGGTAGTTTGTCCTTCGAGGAAGCTGCGCAGCGTGCCGTTGAGCGCCCACCAGCGGCAATCATTGGCGCGCTCGTAGAGATTGCGATCCATGATCTCGACGGCGAGCGACGCGAAGAAGCGGCTGTCCTCGAGGATGGACGACAACACGGTCTGATGCAGGTCGCCGATCGAACGCGCGAAGACGTCGCGCGTCTTCTCGCCCGTGTTGCTGACTTCCTTGAGCAGAACCTTGGAGAACGAGGTGTTCTCCTGGTCGTTCGACAGCAGCCGGACGTTGCCATTCCACACCGAGCGATTCAGTTCCCGTTGGATGGCGTCGGCGCGTTCGGGAACCTTGCTCAGCGAGTCGGTGAACACTTCGGTGCTGCGGGCCAGCGCCGCCAGCACCACGGGATCGTCGATGCGCCGGTCTTCTTCGTTGGACTCGAACGCATGTTCGATCGGCACCATCGCGTGTCCATACCAGCCGGGCCCCATATAGCCCTGATAGCCGGCGGTGGGGCGCGTGATGGCGAGATACTCGCGGCCTGCGAGACGCACCAGCTTGCCGCCTTCGTCGAGCGCCAGCGGCACGACGGTGCCTTCGGGAACCTGCAGCGGATCGCTGCTCGCGATCACCTTGCCTTCGCGGTCCAGCCAGGTGAGCACGGTCCAGTCGTCGGCGTTGCAGAGCTTGGAGAAGATGCTGTGCACTTCGGAGGCGAA
>JBKPPO010000316.1:0-16382 GCA_046733635.1 Pseudomonadota bacterium
CGCGTGCTCGCGTTCGACCGCGACCCGGCGGCCATCGAGGCCGGCCACCGCCGTTTTCCCGACGAAGTGCGGCTTGCGCTCGTCGGCGCGCCGTTTGCCGATATCGCCGCGCGCGTGCCGGGGCTCGCTCCGGGCCGGGCCGTGCGCGGCATCTTGTTCGACCTCGGCGTCTCTTCGCCGCAGCTCGACGACCCCGCACGCGGTTTCAGCTTCCGGGCGGACGGCCCGCTCGACATGCGCATGGATCCGTCGAGCGGCGAACCGGTTTCCGCATGGATCGCGCGAGCGGGCGAGCCTGAGATTCGCGAGGTGATCGCGGAACTCGGGGAAGAGCGCTTCGCGCGGCGCATCGCCGCGCAGGTCGTCGCGGAACGCGCTCGCAAACCCCTCACCACGACGCTGCAACTCGCCGAACTCGTGGCGCGCTGCGTACGCACGCGCGAGCCCGGCAAACATCCCGCGACGCGCACATTCCAGGCGCTGCGCATGCACGTGAACGACGAGCTTGGCCAGCTTCGCCGCGCGCTCGAAGGCGCGCTGGAACTGCTGGCGGTCGGCGGGCGCCTCGCCGTGATCAGCTTCCACTCGCTGGAAGACCGCATCGTCAAACAATTCATCCAGGCGAACTCCAGCGTGGATCCCGTGTACGCCGGCCTGCCGCTGATCCCGGAGTCCGCGCAGCCGCGGCTCAAACGCGTTGGCAGCAAGACGCGCGCGGGCGATGAAGAGCTGGCCGTGAATCCGCGCGCGCGCTCCAGCGTGCTGCGCGTGGCCGAGAAGGTGCGTCCATGAACGGCGGGCGGAAACTGCTCATGATCGCAGTGCCGCTGCTGTGGATCGCAGCGCTGGCCTCGGCCGCCGGAGCGATCTACTCCAAACACCGCGCGCGCGAATTGTTCGTCGAGCTGGAGCGGCTCAACGTGCGCCGCGACAACCTCGAGATCGAGTGGGGACAGCTCCAGCTCGAGCAGAGCGCGTGGTCGACGCACGCCTTCGTCGAGAACGTCGCGGGCACGAAGCTCAAGATGAGCATGCCGCCGCCCAAGGACATCGAGCTGGTGTCGCCGTGAGGGTCTTCTCCGGTACGCGCGAAAAACGCACGCGCGACTACTCGGGCGCCTCGCGCGAGGACCCGCAGAGCTTCCGCTGGCGCGCGAACTTCGTGCTGGCGCTGCTGATCTGCGGCGCCGCCGGGCTCGTGTGGCGCGCGGTGGAGCTGCAGCTCAAGGATCACAAGTTCCTCGCGAAACAGGGCGACGCCCGGTTCTCACGTGTCGCCGAGATCACCGCCACCCGCGGCACGATCACCGACCGTTACGGCGAGCCGCTCGCGGTCTCCACGCCCGTGGATTCGGTGTGGGTGAATCCCAAGGAGCTGGCGCTCGCCAGCGACCAGATGCCGCGCCTCGCGAAAGCGCTCAAGCGCGACAAGACGGAGCTCGCGCGCCGCGTCACCTCGAACCTGGACCGCGAATTCCTCTACCTGGTGCGGCACATGCAGCCGGCCGAGGCGGCGAAGATCCGCGCGCTGGAGATTCCCGGCGTCTATCTGATGCGCGAGTACCGCCGCTACTACCCGGCAGGCGAGGTCGCGGGCCACATCATCGGCTTCACCAGTGTGGACGATGAAGGCCAGGAAGGCCTCGAGCTGGCGTTCGATCACTGGCTGGCGGGCGAAGATGGCGCGAAGCGCGTGATCCAGGACCGCTACGGCAAGATCGTGCAGAACGTGGAAGAAATCCGCGCGATGCGTCCGGGCCGCAATCTCGTCTTGTCGATCGATCTGCGCATCCAGTATCTGGCGTACCGCGAGCTCAAGGCGGCGATCCGCGATCAGCGCGCCAAGTCCGGCTCCGTGATCGTCATGGATGTGGCCACGGGCGAAGTGCTCGCCATGGTGAACCAGCCTGCCTACAACCCGAACGATCGCGACCAGATCAAGGCCAAGACCTATCGCAATCGCGCGGTGACCGACATCGTCGAGCCGGGTTCGTCGATCAAGCCATTCGTCGTGGCCGCAGGGCTCGCGTCGGGCCGGTTCACCGATCGCAGCGTCATCGACACCAACCCCGGCTACATCAAGGTCGGCGCCAAACTACTCGAGGATCGTCAGAACCTCGGCGCGGCCGATCTCGCGACCATCCTCGCGAAGAGCTCGAACGTCGGCATGACCAAGCTCGCGCTGGCGCTGGAACCCGCGCAGATGTACGGCACTCTCGCGGGCCTCGGCTTCGGCCAGGTCACCACGTCGGGGTATCCCGGCGAGTCCGCCGGTCTGCTGCCTCACTACTCGCACTGGCGCCCCGTGGGCATCTCGTCGATGTCGCGCGGCTATGGCCTCTCGGTGACGCCGCTGCAGCTCGCGCATGCCTACGCCACGGTGGGATCGCTGGGCGTTTCGAAGCCCGTGTCCTTCCTGCGTGTCGAGTCCGCGCCCGAAGGGGCGCGCGCGCTGGACGGCAATGTCTCGCGGATGCTCATCCATCTGCTCGAGGCGGTCGTGGCGCCGGAAGGCGGCGGCAAACAAGCGGCCATCCCGGGCTACACCGTCGCCGGCAAGACGGGCACAGCCTGGAAGGCGACGGCAGGCGGCTACGCCACGGACCGTTATCTGGCCGTGTTCGGCGGCATCGCGCCGGCCAGCAATCCGAGGCTGGCCGCGGTCGTCGTCATCGACGAGCCGGGCGCGGGCAAGTACTACGGCGGCGAAGTGTCGGCGCCCGTGTTCTCGGGAGTCGTCGGTGGCGCGCTGCGCCTGCTGGCCGTTCCTCCGGATGCGCCGGTGAGCGACGACACCACCGTCCCGCGCCAGGTGGCCACGCGATGAGCGCCACCTTGCACAGCCTTCGCTCGCTGCTCGCGGGCCTGGCCGAACTACCGGCCGACGTGGCGATCAGCGACCTCACCCAGGACGGCCGCGCCGCACGCCCGGGTTCCGCCTTCCTCGCCGTGCGCGGCACGCAGGAACACGGTCTCAAGTTCGCGCCACAGGCCATCGCCAACGGCGCGCGCGCGGTGTTGTGGGAGCCGGCGCCCGCGGCCGTCGTGCCGGATTTGCCCTCGGACATCGTCGTGGCGCCGGTACCGCAGTTGCGCGAGCACGCCAGCGAGATCGCCGCGCGATTCTTCGGTTCTCCCTCGGCCGGCATGTCGGTGGCAGGGGTCACCGGCACCAACGGCAAGACCACGTGTGCCTATCTACTCTCGCAGGCGCTCGAAGCCTCGGGCCGTGCCGCGGGCTACATGGGCACCATCGGCGTCGGCCGCCCGGGCGCGCTCGTCGAGAGCGCGCTCACGACGGGCGATGCGGTCACGGTGCAGCGTTCGCTTTCGACGCTGCGCGGCAGCGGTGCGGATCACGTGGCGATGGAAGTGTCCTCGCATGCCCTGGACCAGTCGCGCGTCGCCGCCGTCCGCTTCCGGACGGCCGCCTTCACCAATCTCACGCGCGATCACCTCGACTATCACGGCACCATGGACAGTTATGGCGCCGCCAAGGCGCGGCTGTTCACGCGTGCAGACCTGGAGTCGCGGGTGATCAACGTCGACGACGCCTTCGGGCGCCAGCTCGCCGCCGACCCGCGCGGCCGCGGCCGGCTCGTCGTCACGTGCCGCGGTCACCAGTCGCGCGTGCGCGAGGCCGACGGTTTCGTGCGCGCGATGCACGTGGAGCTTTCGACGCGCGGCATCGAACTGGAATTCGATTCGAGCTGGGGCACGGGCGCGGTCACGACTGCGCTGGTCGGCGATTTCAACGTCGACAACCTGCTCATCGTCATCGCCGTATTGCTCGACTGGAAGCTGCCGCTGGATCAGGTGGTCGCGGCCGTCGCGAAAGTGCAGGCGGCCCCGGGACGCATGCAGACATTCGGTGGCGGAGAAGATCCGCTGGCCGTCGTCGACTATGCGCATACGCCGGACGCGTTGCAGAAGGCGCTCGGCGCCGCGCGCGCACACTGCACGGGCCGCCTGTCCGTCGTGTTCGGCTGCGGTGGCGACCGCGATCCGGGCAAGCGACCGATCATGGGGCGGATCGCCGCGGAACTCGCGGACCGCATCGTCATCACCGACGACAACCCGCGCACCGAATCGCATGAAGCGATTGCCCAGGGCATCCGCGAAGGCATTCCCGCGGGGACCGACTACCGCGTGCAGCTCGATCGCGAGCAAGCGATCCGCGAAGCCATCGCGGAGGCGCGGGCGAACGACGTCGTCGTGATCGCGGGCAAGGGACACGAGGACTACCAGATCATCGGCCAGGAAAAGCGGCCGTTCAGCGATCGCGCCGTCGTCGAGGCCGCGCTGCGAGGCATCGCATGAGCAGCCGTACGCTGGCGTCATTCGCGAAATCCTGCGGGGGCGAACTCATCGGCGCCGACCGCGCCTACGGGGGCGTGTCGAGCGACACCCGAACGATCAAGCCTGGCGAGCTGTTCGTCGCGCTGCGCGGTCCGCGTTTCAACGCCAACGATTTCGTCGCCGCCGCGGAAGCCGCAGGCGCCGCGGGCGCTCTCGTCGATACTCGCGTGGACCGGCCGATCGCCCAGATTCTCGTCGGCGATACGCTCGAAGCCTTGCAGAAATCTTCCGCCGCCTGGCGCGCGCAGTTCTCCATGCCCGTGATCGGCGTGGCCGGCAGCAATGGCAAGACCACCTGCAAGGAGATGACCGCAGCCATCCTCGGCCGCGCGGGCCACACCTTGCACACGCGTGGCAGCCTCAACAATCACATCGGCGTTCCGCTCACGTTGCACCGCCTGGACGCCACGCATCGCTACGCGGTCATCGAGATCGGCACCAATCACCCGGGCGAAGTCGCTGCGCTGTGCAAACTCGCGCGGCCGACGGTCGGGCTCATCACCAACGCCGGCGCCGAACACCTCGAAGGTTTCGGGACGATCGAAGGCGCGGCGCGCGCCGAAGGCGAGATGATCGCCGAGCTCGATGCGTCTCACACCGCCGTGCTCAACGCGGACGACGAGTTCGAGCCCCTGTGGCGAGGCATGACTCGCGCGCGTGTCGTCACGTTCGGGATCGACGAGCCGGCTGACTACTCGGCGGCCGACATTCGCACCGCCATCGGCGCAGACGGTTTCCGCACGTTGTTCCAGATGCGCACGCCGCAAGGTGCGCAGGACATCGAGCTCAACCTCGCGGGCCGGCACAACGTGCTCAACGCGTTGTGCGCCGCCGCCGCGGCCTGCGCCGCCGGCGCCTCGCTGCAACAGGTCCGCGAGGGGCTTGCCACAATGCGCCCCGTTCCGGGCCGATTGCAGTTCAAAACCGCGCCCAGTGGCGCCTGGATCGTCGACGACTCTTACAACGCGAACCCGAGCTCCATGAAGGCCGGGATCGAAGTGCTGGCCGGCGTGGATGCGCGCCGCTGGCTCGTGATGGGTGACATGGGTGAGCTGGGTGATTCGGCGACGAGCAGTCACGAGGAGATCGGCCGCTTCGCTCGCGAGAATCATGTCGACCGGCTGTTTGCCACCGGCAAGTTGTCGGCGCTCGCGGTGGAGGCATTCGGTGCGGGTGGTGAATGGTTCCAGGACAGTGAAACGCTGGCCCGCGCCGTCAACGCCGAACTCACCCGGGAGGTCTGCGTGCTCGTGAAAGGTTCACGGAGCGCGCGGCTGGAGCGTGTTGTGGACACGCTGACGGGCGGAACGAGTTCACAAGGGCACTGAGATGCTGTACTGGCTGGCCAAACAACTGACGCCGCATTTCTCGGCCTTCAACGTGTTCTCGTACCTCACGGTGCGCGCGATCTTCGCCGTGGTCACCGGTTTGGGCCTCGCGCTGCTCTTGGGCCCGTGGATGATCGAGAAGCTGCGCTTCGGCAAGGTCGGCCAGGTGGTGCGCGACGACGGTCCGAAGACGCATTTCTCCAAGGCCGGCACGCCGACCATGGGCGGCATGCTCATCCTCATCGCGATCTTCGTGAGCACGCTGCTCTGGGCGGATCTCACCAACCGATTCGTGTGGGTGGTGCTCGGCGTCACGTTCACGTTCGGGCTCATCGGCTTCTGGGACGACTACCTGAAGCTCGCGAAGAAGAATCCCAAGGGCCTGATCGCGCGCTACAAGTATTCCTGGCAGTCGCTGTTCGGCCTCGGCGCCGCCGTGTTCCTGTACTACACGGCGAAGACGCCGGCCGAGACCACGCTCTATCTACCCTTCCTCAAGAACTTCGCGCTGCCGCTGGGCGCGGTGTCGTTCATCCTCCTCTCGTATTTCATGATCGTGGGCATGAGCAACGCGGTGAACCTCACCGATGGCCTCGACGGTCTCGCAATCATGCCTTCGGTGATGGTGGGCGGCGCGCTGGGCGTGTTCGCCTACGCGAGCGGCAATGCCAATTTCGTCCAGTACCTCGTGATCCCGGCCGTGCCCGGCTCCGGCGAAGTGCTGATCTTCTGCGCCGCGCTGGTGGGCGCCGGGCTGGGATTCCTGTGGTTCAACACCTATCCCGCCCAGGTGTTCATGGGCGACATCGGGGCGCTGGCGCTGGGCGCCGCACTCGGCGTGATCGCCGTGATCGTGCGCCAGGAACTCGTGGTGCTCATCATGGGCGGCATCTTCGTGGTCGAGACCGCCTCGGTCATCATCCAGGTGGCTTCGTTCAAGCTCACCGGCAAGCGCGTCTTCCGCATGGCGCCTATCCACCATCACTACGAGCTCAAGGGTTGGGCCGAGCCGAAGGTGATCGTGCGCTTCTGGATCATCTCCTTCATCCTCGTATTGGCAGGGCTCGCCACCCTGAAGCTGCGATGAGCGCCGCTGCGCAGAGTGCGGTCGTCGTCGGCATGGGCCGCACGGGTCTGTCCGTGGCGCGGCACCTGCAGCGTTGCGGCTACAACATCGCGGTGACCGACTCGCGTGAATCGCCGCCGGAATTGTCCGCGGTACAGGCGCTGGGTTCCGCCGTGGTCACGCGCACCGGTGGTTTCGACGCCCGGCTGCTGGAGCGCGCCGACATCGTCGTCACTTCCCCGGGCGTGCCGCTCGATGATCCCTTCTTCATCCAGGCGCGCGCGCGTGGCCTGGACATCGTGGGCGACATCGAGCTCTTCGCCCGCGCCGCGGATGCGCCCGTCGTGGGCATCACCGGCACGAACGGCAAGAGCACCGTGACCACGCTGCTGGGCCGAATGGCCGAACGCGCGGGCGTGCGTGTTCGCGTCGGCGGCAATCTGGGCCAGCCCGCGCTCGATCTGCTCGATCGTGGCCCCACCGATCTCTACGTGCTGGAGCTCTCGTCGTTCCAGCTCGATACCACGCACTCGCTCAAGCTGAAGGCGGCCGTGGTCCTCAACGTGTCCGCCGATCACCTGGACCGCTACGCCACGCTGCGTCACTACGCGGATTCCAAGGCGCGCATCTACGTGAACTGCGAGACGGCCGTGGTGAATGCCGACGACGCGGAAACCGTGCGCATGCCGCGCGCGGGGACGCGCGTGGTGAGCTTCGGTGTCGATGAGACGCGCGCCGATTTCTCGCTGGTGACGCCGCCTGCCGATCGCGCTCCGTGGCTGGCGCGCCGCGGTTCGCCGCTGCTGCCGGTGTCCGCGTTGCGCATCTCCGGCCGCCACAACGCCGCGAACGCGCTGGCGACGCTGGCGCTGGGTGATGCGCTGCGCCTGCCGATCCAGCCCATGCTCGATGAACTGCGCGAGTTCACCGGCCTGCCGCATCGTGCACAGTGGGTGGGCGAGTCCGGTGGCGTGCGCTACATCAATGATTCGAAGGGCACCAACGTGGGCGCCACGCTCGCAGCCGTCGCCGGATTCTCCGAACCGCTCGTGGTGATCGCCGGCGGTGATGGCAAAGGTCAGGACTTCTCGCCGCTCGCCAATGCCTTCCGCGGCAAGGTGCGCACCACCGTGCTGCTCGGGCGCGATGCCGGCCTCATCGAGACTGCACTCAGCGGTGTGACGCACACCGTGCGGGTCGCCAGCATGGAAGAGGCCGTGCGCGCAGCGGCGCGATTTGCCCAGCCGGGAGATACCGTGCTTCTGTCGCCGGCCTGCTCCAGCCTCGACATGTTCCGCGACTACGCGCACCGCGGCCAGGTGTTCGCCGCGGCCGTGCAGGCGCTGTCCGGAGGTACGCCGTGAGCTCCCGCAACCGGACCATGCATCTCGATGCCATCGCGCTCTCGCTGGTGGCCGCCATCGTGCTGCTCGGGCTCGTCATGGTGACCTCGGCCTCCATCTCGATCGCCAGCCGAAACGGCGGCAATGCGTTCGCGTTCCTCGAGCGGCAGCTCGTCCTGTGCGTGATCGGGTTCGTGCTGGCCGCGCTGGTGTTCTGCGTCCGCACCGAACTCCTCGAGAAGATGGCCTGGCCGCTGCTCATCGTGGCGCTCGCATTGCTGTTCATCGTGCTGATCCCCGGCCTCGGTCACGTCGTCAACGGCAGCCGCCGCTGGATCCGGCTGCTGGGGTTCAACTTCCAGGCGTCGGAACTCGCGCGCGTGCTGGTGCTCATCTTCATCGCGAGCTACGCGGTGCGCCGCGAGACCGAGTTGCGCAACACGGCCATGGGTCTCGTGAAGCCCGTGGGCCTGCTGGCGTTCGTCGCGTTACTGCTGCTGGCCGAGCCTGACTTCGGAGCGGCATCGGTGGTGTTCCTGACGGGCTTCGGCATCCTGTTCATCGCGGGCGCGCGGCTCCGGTACGTGCTCATCGCCGCGGGCCTGGGCGCGGCGGCCATGACGCTGCTCGTGATGCTGGTGCCGTACCGCATGCAGCGCGTGACTTCGTTCCTCGATCCGTGGGCGGATCCGTTCAACAGCGGCTTCCAGCTGACGCAATCGCTGATCGCCATCGGCCGCGGCGAATGGTTCGGCGTGGGCCTGGGCGAAAGCGTGCAGAAGCTGTTCTATCTACCCGAGGCGCACACGGACTTCCTGTTCGCGGTGCTGGCGGAGGAGCTCGGCCTCGTGGGCGTGGCCGCGACGCTCGCGCTGTTCATCGCGCTGGTCTGGCGCAGCTTCTGGATCGCGCAGCTCGCGTCGCGCGCAGGTCTCAGGTTCCAGTCGTACCTTGCGCTGGGCTTCGGCCTCTGGCTCGGCGCGCAGGCGCTGATCAACATCGGCGTGAACATGGGCGTGCTTCCCACGAAGGGCCTGACGCTGCCGCTCATGAGCTACGGCCGCTCGAGCATGATCGTGACGCTCGCGTGGGTCGGCCTGCTGCTGCGCGTCTATCACGAGGCCATGCAGAACACGCGCGGCATGGCCACGAGCCGTGACGAATCGGCGCGCTCGCTGCGTACGGCGGAGGCGGGCGCATGAGCACGCGCAAGCCCGCCACGGTGTTGATCATGGCCGGCGGCACCGGCGGCCACGTGTTCCCCGCGCTCGCGCTGGCGCGTCTGCTGCGTGCGGCCTCGCATGAAGTGGTGTGGCTCGGTACCCGCAAGGGACTCGAGGCGCGCGTCGTTCCGGCGGAGAACCTCGCCATCGAATATCTCTCCATGAGCGGCCTGCGCGGCAAGGGCGCGCTCACGTTGCTGTTCGCGCCGTTCAAGCTGCTGCAGTCGATCTGGCAGGCGCTGGGCGTGATGCGCCGCCGCCGCCCGCATCTCGTCGTGGGATTCGGGGGCTTCGTCACCGGTCCGGGCGGTGTGGCGGCGTGGCTCACGCGCCGGCCGGTGCTGATCCACGAGCAGAACGCCATCGCCGGTTATTCGAACCGATTGCTGTCGCATCTCGCGCGGCGTGTGCTCAGCGCTTTTCCGAAGGCGTTCCCGCCGGGTGTGCGCGATGAGGTGGTCGGCAACCCCGTGCGCGCGGAGATCGTCATGCAGGAACCTCCGGCGCAGCGCTTCGCACGCCGCGAAGGGTCGCTGCGGTTGCTCGTCGTCGGCGGTAGTTTGGGCGCGTCGAAACTCAACGCGGTCGTGCCGTTCGCCGTGGCGCAGCTGGCAAAGGAGGGCGTCACGCTGCACGTGCGCCATCAGGCCGGCGAGCGCGGCATCGACGCTGCGCGTCAGTCCTACGCCGAGGCAAAGGTGAGCGGGGCGGAGGTTTCTCCTTTCATCGAGGACATGGCTCGCGCCTACGCGGATGCCGACCTCGTGATCTGCCGCGCCGGTGCGCTGACCGTCTCGGAGCTGGCGGCCGTGGGCGTGGCGTCGGTGCTCGTTCCGTACCCGGCGGCCGTGGATGACCATCAGACGCACAACGCGCAGTTCCTGGTGCGTGAGGGCGCCGCGGTGCTGATCGCGGACCGCGACCTCACTACCGAGAAACTCGCCGCCACGCTGCGCGAACTCTGCGCCGGGCGCGGCAGGCTGCTGGCCATGGCCGAGCGTGCGCGACTCGTGGCCCGCCCGCGCGCCGCCGAAGAACTGGCGGCCGCCTGCATCGCGACGCTGGAGGCCGCATGAGCGATCGCATGCGTCGCATCCATCGCATCCACTTCGTCGGCATCGGCGGCAGCGGCATGAGCGGCATCGCCGAAGTGCTGCTCAACCTGGGCTACGAGGTGCAAGGCAGCGACATCAAGAAGAACCCGGTGACGGAGCGGCTCGAGAAGCTGGGCGCGCGCGTCATGATCGGTCATCGCGCCGAGAACATCGGCGAGGCCGATGTGGTGGTCACGTCGAGCGCCGTGAACCAGGAGAATCCTGAAGTCGCCACCGCGCTCTCGCGCCGCATACCCGTGGTGCCGCGCGCCGAGATGCTGGGCGAGCTCATGCGTTTCCGCTACGCGATCGCCGTCGCCGGCACGCATGGCAAGACCACGACCACCAGCCTCACCTCCTCGCTGCTCGCCGAGGGCGGTGAAGATCCCACGTTCGTGATCGGCGGCTTGCTCAAGAGCGCCGGCACCAATGCGCGCCTCGGCGCGGGCAAGTACCTCGTGGCCGAAGCCGACGATAGCGATGCCTCGTTCCTGCACCTGAACCCGATGATCGCGATCGTCACCAACATCGACAACGATCACCTGGGAACACACGACGGCGATTTCGAGCGCCTCAAGGCCAGCTTCGTCGCCTTCCTCCACAACCTGCCTTTCTATGGACTTGCGGTGCTGTGCGTGGACGACGCGCACATCCGCAGCATCCTCACCAAGGTGAATCGCCCGGTGGTGGGTTATGGCTTCACCGAGGGCGCGGACCTGCGCGCGGAGAACCTGCGCCGCGAAGGATTGAAAACCCACTTCGACGTGGTGCGGCGCGCGGATGGACTCCGGCTTCCCGTCACGGTGAACCTGCCCGGCCTGCACAACGTGCTGAACTCGCTCGCCGCCATCGCGGTGGCGCTCGAGATCGGCATTCCGCACGAGGCGATCCAGCGTTCGCTCGCGAATTTCCAGGGCATCGACCGGCGGCTCACACACGTCTCCGACGTCAAACTACCGGCCGCCGCGGATCAACCCGCGGGCGATGCCATCACCATCGTCGATGACTACGGGCATCACCCCACCGAAATCGCGGCCACGCTGGACGCGATCCGTCAGGGCTACCAGGGCCGCCGCGTGGTGCTGGCTTTCCAGCCGCATCGCTACACGCGCACGCGCGATCTGCTCGATGACTTCGCGGCCGTGCTCGAGGGCGGCGACGTGCTGCTGGTGACCGAGGTGTACGCGGCGGGCGAGGCGCCGATCGCCGCCGCCGACGGCCGCGCCATCTGCCGCGCCATCCGCACGCGCGGTAAGGTGGAGCCGGTGTTCGTCGAGAAGGTGGAGACCCTCGACGAAGCGCTGCGCGCCGTGCTCAAGCCCGGAGACGTGGTGCTGACCATGGGCGCGGGCACGATCAGCGCGGTCTCGCACGCGCTGCCGGCGAAGCTGGGGACGGCGGAACCCCGGAGGCAGGCGTGACCCATGCAGCCCTGCGAAAACCCGAGGCGCCGCGCATGAGCGATTTCGAATCGCGGATCAAGCGGAACGAACCCATGTCGCGCCACACGTCCTGGCACATCGGCGGGCCGGCGGACGTCTATTTCAGCCCGCGCGACCGCAACGACCTCCTTGCCTTCCTCGGTAGTTTGCCCGAGGGTACGCCGCTCTTCTGGCTGGGCCTCGGCTCGAACCTGCTGGTGCGCGATGGCGGGATTCGCGGCGTGGTGATCGATACGCAAGCCGGCCTCACGCGTCTCGAGCGCATCAACGACACCATGCTGACCTGCGAGTCCGGCGTACCGTGCGCGCGACTCGCGCGTCAGTGCATCAAATGGGGACTGGGCCCCGCGGAATTCCTCGCCGGCATCCCCGGCACGTTGGGCGGCGCGCTCGCGATGAACGCCGGCGCGTTCGGCGGCGAGACCTGGCCACGTGTGCGCAGCGTCGACGTCTGCGATGCGCGCGGCAATGCGCGCCGCCGCGATGCGCGTGAATACCAGTACGGCTATCGCCACATCGTGCCGCCCGCGCCGGGCGAGTTCTTCCTCGCGGCCGCGCTCGAGTTCGAGCCCAGGCCCGGCATCACCGACGAGGCGATGCGGCAGCTGCTGGCCAAGCGCAAGGAAACGCAGCCCATCGGCGAATGGAGCTGTGGTTCGACGTTCACCAATCCGCCCGGCGATCACGCCGCGCGTCTGATCGAAGCGGCGGGTCTCAAGGGGCACCGCATCGGAGACATCATGGTTTCACCCAAACACGCCAACTTCCTCGTGAACGTGGGCGCCGCGACCGCGGCCGACGTGCTCGCGCTGGTCGCGCACATCCAGCAGACCGTGCGGCATCGCTTCGACGTGGCGCTCACGCCGGAGTTCCACACGGTCGGGGAGTCGAACTGATGCGTCTTTCCCACGATCCCGCGACCGTCCGGCGCGTCACCGATGCGAAGGAATTCGGCCGCGTCGCCGTGTTGTTCGGCGGCACTTCGAGCGAGCGCGAGATCTCGTTGAAGTCCGGCAACGCCTGCCTCGAAGCGCTGAAGAAGCGCGGCGTGAATGCGCAGGGCTTCGATCCGAAAGAGCGCCCGCTGGCCGAGCTCACGCAAGGCTTCGATCGCGTGTTCATCGCGCTGCACGGGCCTGGCGGCGAAGACGGCACCGTGCAAGGGGCTCTGGAATTCCTGGGCCTTCCGTACACCGGCAGCGGCGTCATGGGGTCGGCCATCGGCATGGACAAGCTGCGCACCAAGCGGCTCGCCGCCTCGGTCGGCATCCCGACGACCGAATACATGGTGCTGCGTTCACCCGCCGATCTCGACAATTGCCTGGAGCGTCTCGGCCTGCCGCTCATCGTGAAACCCGCCACGCAGGGTAGTTCGGTGGGCATGACCAAGGTGGAGAAGGCCGAGCAATTGCTGCCTGCCTACGAGGCGGCCGCGAAGCTCGAGCCCAATGTGTTCGCGGAAGCCTGGATCACGGGCGCCGAATACACCGTGGCCGTGCTGCAGGGCCGCGCGCTGCCGTCGATCCGCATCGAGACGCCGGCCACGTTCTACGACTACCAGGCCAAGTACTTCCGCAACGACACGAAATACCACTGCCCGTCGGGTCTCTCGCCCGAGGCCGAGAAGCACCTCGCGAACCTGGCGCAGTCCACGTTCGCGGCGGTGGGCGCCGAGGGCTGGGGCCGCGCCGACTTCATGATGGACAAGGCCGGCAAGCCCTATCTACTGGAGATCAACACGGTCCCCGGCATGACGGACCACAGCCTGGTGCCCATGGCCGCGCGCGCCGTGGGCATCGAGTTCGAACAGCTCGTCTGGCACGTGCTGGAGACTTCGTTCACGAGGACGCCTATCAAGTGATCTGGGCCAAGCCCAAAAACAGGCGCAAGACGGAGGGGAAGAAATTCCGCCTCAACACGGCGTTGCTCGCGCGCTTCGGCATCGTCGCCATCGTGATCGCCGGGCTTTCGCTCGCCACCACCCTGGCGCTCGGGGCGCTCGACCAGAACATTTCGCAAGTGTCGGTGACGGGCCGGTTCCAGCGTGTGTCGCCAGGCGAGGTGGAGCAGGCCGTCAAGGCGCGCGTGCGCGAAGTCGGGCTGGTGAGCGTCGACCTGGCCGCCGTGCAGCGCGCCGTCGAGCAGCTCCCCTGGGTGGACAGCGCCACCGTCGAGCGCGAGTGGCCGCGTGCTTTGAACATCCGCGTGACCGAGCAGGTGGCTGCCGCGCGCTGGGGCGCGAACGGCCTGCTGAACACGCGCGGCGAACTGTTCATTTCCGAAGCACGGCACATTCCGCCGGAGCTGCCCCGGCTCTCCGGCCCGAAGGGCACCGAAGCCGAGGTGGCGCGACGCTACCTCGCCGCTCAGGCGCAGATCACCGAAGCCGGCATGCGCCTGACCGCCGTGCGGCTGGATGCGCGCGGCGCCTGGGAATTCGATCTCGACAACGGCATCACGGTGCGGCTCGGCCGCCGGCAGGTGGACGAGCGCTTCGCGCGATTCGTGCAGGCCGGCGTGGGCCAGATCGCCGCGCATGCCACTGACATCCACTACATCGACATGCGTTACACGAACGGATTTGCGATCGGCTGGCGCGCGGGCGGACAGCGCGTCGCGAGCGGCGCTGCCGAGGACGATAATTCTGATGGCTAAGCGAACTGACAAGAACCTCATCATCGGCCTCGACGTCGGCACCTCCAAGGTGTCCGCGCTCGTGGGCGAAGTGGCCGCCGACAACTCGATCGAAGTGATCGGTATCGGCACGCAGCCCTCGCGCGGTCTCAAGAAAGGCGTGGTGGTGAACATCGAATCGACGGTGCAGTCGATCCAGCGCGCCATCGAGGAAGCGGAGCTCATGGCCGGCTGCGAGATTCGTTCGGTGTTCGCGGGCATCGCGGGATCACACGTGCGTTCGCTGAACTCGCATGGCGTCGTCGCGATCCGCAATCGCGAGGTCAGCGACGCGGACGTGCAGCACGTCGTGGATGCGGCCAAGGCCGTGGCGATTCCGGCGGATCAGAAGATCCTTCACGTGCTGCCGCAGGAATTCATCATCGACGGCCAGGAAGGCATCCGCGATCCCATCGGCATGTCGGGCGTGCGCCTCGAAGCCAAGGTGCACATCGTGACGGGCGCGGAGAGCGCGGCCAGCAACATCGAGAAATGCATCCAGCGCTGCGGCCTGGAAGTGGACGACATCGTTCTGCAGCAGCTCGCGTCGAGCTTCGCCTGCCTCACCGAGGACGAGAAGGATCTCGGCGTCTGCATCATCGACATCGGCGGCGGCACGACCGATCTCGCGGTGTTCTCGCAAGGCGCGATCCGCCACACGGCGGTGATCCCGATCGCGGGTGACCAGGTGACCAACGACATCGCGGTGTCGATGCGCACGCCGACGCAGTACGCGGAAGACATCAAGATCAAGTACGCCTGCGCGCTGTCGCAGCTAGCGAACCCGGACGAGAGCATCGAAGTGCCCAGCGTCGGCGATCGTCCCGCCCGCCGGCTCGCGCGCCAGACGCTCGCCGAAGTGGTCGAGCCGCGCTACGAAGAGTTGTTCGGCCTTGCGCGCGAGGAACTGCGCCGCTCGGGGTTCGAGGAGATCATCGCCGCGGGCATCGTGCTCACGGGCGGCAGCGCCAAGATGGAAGGCGTGGTGGAGCTCGCTGAGGAGGTCTTCCACGTGCCGGTGCGCCTGGGGCTGCCGCAGCACATCAAGGGGCTCTCGGACGTGGTCCGGAATCCCATCTATTCGACCGGCGCCGGCCTGCTGCTGTACGCGCGAGACAACGCGCTCGCCGGCAATCGCGGCAAGTCCGTCGTGAGCAACGCGCGCACGATGGCCGAACGCATGAAGAACTGGTTTCAGGGGAACTTCTGACGGGGGTCTGCCCCGCCGGGAGCCATTTGTTGAGTGAAGAAACGAAGCTGACAGCCTCGTCTAACTAGTGAAGGAGCGACACGAATGTTTGAACTAATGGATGCTTACAGCCAGAACGCTGTAATCAAGGTCATCGGGGTGGGTGGCGGCGGCGGCAACGCGGTCGCGCACATGATTACCAGTGGCATCGAGGGCGTGGAGTTCCTGTGCATCAATACCGATGCGCAGGCGCTGAAGCACTCGAAGGTCAAGACCAGCCTGCAGATCGGCTGCAACATCACCAAGGGTCTCGGCGCGGGCGCCGATCCGGAAGTGGGCCGCCAGGCTGCGATGGAAGATCGCGATCGCATCATCGAGATGATCGAGGGTTGCGACATGTTGTTCATCACCGCCGGCATGGGCGGTGGCACGGGAACGGGCGCGGCGCCCGTGGTGGCGCAGTGCGCGAAGGAGCTCGGCATCCTCACGGTGGCCGTGGTCACGCGTCCTTTTGAAATGGAAGGCGGCAAGCGCACGCTGGTCGCGAACCATGGCTTGTCGGAACTCGGCAAGTACGTGGACTCGCTGATCACGATCCCGAACCAGAAGCTGCTCACGGTGCTCGGCGCCAAGACCACGCTGCTGGATGCGTTCAAGAGCGCCAA
>JBKPPO010000317.1:0-2464 GCA_046733635.1 Pseudomonadota bacterium
GGCCGGTGCGGGCGGGAATGTTGAAGCGCGGAAACGCAAGGCTGCCGGCCACATCTACACGATCAACGATGTTGGTGATGCGAAGGCAGACGACACCTACGCGCGCGTTGAGACGATCCTGTGGGGCCAAGCTGCCGATGACAACCAAGCAAACGATGTCGAGGTCGTCTGCGAGGCGATCAAGTGGCACGCGATCCTCGTGACGATGGACGGCGGCTCAAAAGAACAACCGGCGGGCATCCTCGGCAACCGGGACAGGCTGCACGAGCAGTTCGACATTCGGATCTTGCGACCTGAAGAAGCTGTGGAGTTCATCCGCGGGAAGATCGCGGAGCGCGACGAGTTCAACGCGCAGGTCGCCGAGCTGACCGGCGCAGCCTTGCCGGAATGGGCTGGCGGGGACTGAGAGCGTGAGAGTTTTTCGATTTCCCGCCAAAGTCACGATGAAGCCTTCAGACCGACCTCATAGTGTCGTGGATCAAAAATTACGATACATAGTACCGCCCGAGTTTTTTATCGGCTTTCTTTCGTGTGAACTTCCAGCACAGCGGTTTGCGCTGCCTGTTACGACGCTCTTGCCAAGCGCTGACGTTGTGTTGCAGCTCCTCGCGCGCGTTGTCGCGCGCGCTGAACCGCCGATTCAAGCACTGGCGGGTAAGCACGCCAATTTCAATTTCCGCCATGTTCAGCCAGCTGGCGTGTTTGGGCGTGTAGTGGAATCGGACCCGCCGCAGCACCTTGGCCGCCTCGCATCGGCCCAAGACATCGATGAAGCTCTTCTCGAAGTGAGTGTTCAGGTTGTCCACCACCAGATGCAGGCGACGCACTGACTTGTAGATGGTGTTGAGCAAGTGCTGAACGAAGGCGACGAAATCGGCCTTGCCGCGTCGCTCGGTGATAGCGACGTGGCGCCGCCCCGCCTTTGGCTCGACCGCCACAAACAGGTTCATGGTGCCCCGGCGGGCGTACTCGTAGTCCTGCTTGCGTAGACGACCCGGCCTCATCGCCACTGGCGCACGGCTATCAGCCAGCAATTGCAGACTCTTCTCATCGATGCAGACAACCGGCTCGTCTTTGCGCGCCGGGCGAGCGTACAGCGCGAGCAGGTGATACATGCGCTTGCGATATTCGGACGTCAGCACTCCGATGCACCACATGGCTTTGCGCCAAGGCTTCAGGGAGTTTTTTTGAGGATCCTGAGAATGGTGGCGCGACTGATCGCGCCCAGCCCCGGCTCCTTGCGGGCGGCTTCAAGCAAAAGATCAGCCGTCCAGCGCGAGCTGCCGGCCGGAGCCTGCGAGCAGGCCAGAGCGCTCACCAGGGCCTGAGCTTCGGCGTCGTACTTGGGCGGACGGCCGCAACGGGCCATATCACGGACCGCCAATTCCAGGCCGCCGTCGTTGTACGCAGCCCGGGTGCGCCACACCATCATGCGACCAACGCCCAGCACCGACATGATCTGCCCCTCGGGGATGCCTTGATCCAGCGCACGCAGGACGTGGGCACGATTGACTTCCCGCGCCGACCGCAGGCCCTTGGCCCGAATCGAGTCCACTTCTCTTCGATCGGCAGCAGAAAGACGCAGCTCGGTTCGACGCATGACATGGGCTCCATGGAATCAGTAGAGCATAGTTTATCAATGTATCGTTATTTTTGATTCATTACACTAGTGCTTGAACTCGAAGCCTCAGATCGGGTGGTGTCCGCAAACTTCACCGTCACTGGGAAGAACGAAGTGGCGGTCGATTTCAGTTGGTCCGCCTCCCTCCAACCAAGCCAGCGCTTGGCCGCGCCGCCCTGGCACTTCGGACAGTGCCGGTTGCGGCACGAGTTGTACGAGACCTCGTCTTGGCCGCACCGGTCGCAGCGCAGCACATGACCGCCCAGTGCCGCCGTGCGGCACTGGGTGATGGCCGACATCACCTTGAGCTGCGCCAGGCTCAGATGGCCGCGCTGCGCCTCGCGCCAGGTCGGGCCATGCTCACGGAAGATGTCGGCGACCTCAAGGGCTGACCGCCCCACCGCAGCGTCCTCACGACCTGGGCGGCAGTTCCTCCAGCGGGCCGATCACCTCGCGCAGCAGGTCGGTGGCCACGTGGGCGTAGATCGATGTCGTCTCCAACTTTTTGTGGCCCAGCAGGACCTGGATCACGCGGATGTCGACCTTGCGCTCCAGCAGGTGGGTGGCAAACGAGTGGCGCAGCGTATGCGTGGTCACACGCTTGGCGATGCCCGCGGCCGCGGCGGCATCGTGCACGGCGCGGTTGAGCTGCCGCGCGGTCAACGGCTCCATCGGATCCATGCCCGGGAAGAGCCAGCCTCGAGGCAGGATCTTGCCCTGGGCATGGCCAATGCGCCACCAGGCGCGCAGCCGTTGCAGCACCACCGGGCTGAGCATGGCGTAGCGGTCCTTGGCGCCCTTGCCCTGCTCTACGCGCAACGTCATGCGTTGGCCGTCCACGTC
>JBKPPO010000318.1:0-14262 GCA_046733635.1 Pseudomonadota bacterium
GTCCCCTTCCGCGAGCAGCGCCACCACGTAGGCATGGCCCTCGTCCCGCAGCCGCTGCTTGAGGTGCTGACCACCGCGCGCCACGTCCGCGCGATCGTCCTGGCTGAAGTAAAGATTTTCGAGCTCCGTGTTGATCTCGACGAAAGAGCTGCGAATCCATCGGTCAAAAGCGTCGGAGTGAGTACTCATGCCGGCAGCCTGCCAAAACGTGACATGCTCTGCCAATGGGCAGCTACTTTCTCTATCACTCCATCGGCATGTTTCCGGACAAGGCCGAACGCGTTGCAGCGGCGGTCACCGATTTCGCCACGCGCTGGGGGACGCCGGACGACGGCCAATGGGCGTATTCGCTCGACGTGCGCCAGCGATTCCTGGAGCACTGGACGCGGTTGCTCGCAGCGGAGGCCGGAACGCTCACCACGTCGGAGAACGTGACGACGGCGCTGTATTCGGTGATCGGCTCGCTGCCCGAGGGTTATCTGAAGGGCCGCAAGGTGCTCATCGCCGCGGATTGTTTTCCCAGCCTGCACTTCCTGCTCTCGGGGCTCGCCAGGCGCCGCGGCTTCGAACTCGTGACCGTGGCGCTGCGGCCCGGAGAAAGCTGGGTGCGCGACGAAGACTTCATCGCGTGCTGGGGAGAAGACGTGGGCGTGGCGCTCCTGACGTGGGTCACATCGACGGCCTCGCATCGCTGCGACGTTCGCGCGCTGGCGGAACACGGCCGCGCCATGGGATCGCTCGTGGGAGTCGACGTCACACAAGGCGTGGGCATCCTGCCGTTCGATGTGTCCACTCTTCAGCCGGACTTCGTGGTCGGATCCACGTTGAAGTGGCTGTGCGGTGTCGCCGGCGCCGGCATCCTGCACGTGCGCGAGCCCCTGCTATCGCAATGCCAGCCGGAATTGCGCGGCTGGTTCAGCCAGGAGAACGCGTTTTCGTGGTCGCTGGAGAATTTCGAATACGCGCGCGATGCGCGCCGCTTCGATCACGGCACGCCTTCGATCCTGGCGTACGCCGCCTCACTACCCGCGCTCGAGTGGCACGCACAGCAGGACCCCGTGAGCTTGTGGGCGCACAACCAGCGGCTCGTCGAAGCGCTGATCCTGGGATGCACTGCCTTCGATCTGGAGCAAGTCAGCCCGCGCCGCGCGGATGAACGGGGCGGCAGCGTGATGTTCCGCGTGCCGGCGAAGGTCGACGCCCGATCCATCATCCAGGCGCTGCGCGAACGTCACGTGCATCTCGACGCGCGCGGCAGCGTGCTGCGCTTCTCGCCGGGCAACATGACGACCATCGAGGGCGTCGAGGAATGCCTGCGCGAGCTGCGCGTCGCGCTACGTCAGGCCAGGAGCTGATCAGCCGGCCAGCGCCGGCAGCAGGAAGGCGAAGGTCGCGCCCGCGGCGATGGACAACGTCGCGAGTCCGCACAACACGAGATTGATGCGCCGGAGTCTTGCGCAGCGACGGCCCGACACGGGATCCGACGGGCAAGGCAACCGGCGCGCACGCCAGACCATGAACACGCTGATCGCGAGCATCGCGGCGGCGGCGCCGAACACCAGTAGTTTGTGCTCCGACAGCCACACGAGCTGCGGGAAGTTCGAGATCAAGGCCACCAGCGCGGCGCCCGCACCCAGCGACACCATCACCGCCGGCAACACGCAGCACACCAACGTGGCGCCGCCCGCGAGCAGCGCGCCGCTGGTCAGGCCCAGATTGCGCGCGTGCGCGTCCATCACTTGGCCGCGGTCAGCGCCTCACCGCGAATCTCTTCGATCGAACGCTGCGTGCGCGTGATACCCTTCACTTCATAACCCGCATCGGTGATGGCCTTCGTGAGCTCGGCATCGCTGATGTCCAACCCCGGCTTCGTGGTCACCGCAACGAGCTTGTTCTCGAGGCTCACCACGACATCCGCCGTCGCCGGATTCTCCTTGAGGATCTTCTCGATGCCTTGCGCGCAGAAGCCGCAGACCAGGCCGTAGACCTTCATCTCGATCGCACCGGCCTGAGCTGCCGAAGCAGAGAACATCAACGCTATCGCCAACCACTTCTTCATATTGGTATCCCGTCAGAAACTGAACATGGCCATGGCCTGGATCTTCCCTTCCGTGGTGGCGCCGGCTTCCAGCCAGGCCCGCTTCTTGAAGAACCGCAGCAGGAACGCGAGCTCGGTGTCATCGTGCATGTCGCCCGTGTAGTTGCGGCCCGAGATCACGAACCAGGTTGCGAGCGTGTTCGTGTCGTGTGGATAGGGGGCGAAGCCGAGTTGCAGCGTGTCCGCGCGATGCCAGAACAGGTCGGAGTCGTGCAAATCGGTCTTGAACGACACGTAGATGCGGCGCGTCTCGTAGTCGACCTGACCGCCCGCGTTATAGGAGAACGATTGGCGCGAGGCCACGCGCACCGGATCCGGTGACGAAGGTGGCGGCCCGTGATCATGGCCCGAAGGCGGCGGCAGGGAAGGTTGATAGGTCCAGCCGCCCAGGTAGGCGCTGCCCAAACCACCCCAGAGAAAGATGTTGGCCTGCGCGCCTTCCATGTTCCAGCGCTTGCCGAGCAGATTGAGGCGCGCGTAGCTCACCGAGTGACGGACGTCGGTGCCGTCATCGTCGAGCTCCATGTGGCCGAGGCCCACCGACATGTAATGTGTGGGCGCGTAGAACACCTGCGCCTCGGCCATGGCGCCGTCGCGGAATTCGGCCATCGCCATGCTGCTGCGGGCGAAGACGATGGGTCTGGCGTGGAGCGTCTGGGTCAGCAGCAGCGCGCAAACGCCTGCCGCGAGTGCCCAGCGGAGCGTGAACATGTCGGGTCCTCCCAGGGGCCGCCACCTCATCACGTGAGTGCACCTCGAGGTGTAAGACAGATTCCGCACGCGGCGTCAGTGTGCGCCAGGGTGTCGGCTCCACCCCATCACAGCCAATCAAAGAAAAAGGCGCCGGGTACCTGCGTGCCCGGCGCCTCCCCGCCTTCCGTGGCGGACGTTCCCTCCCGGATCAGTTCACCGACACCAGCTGCGGCGCGGCCGGCGCATTCGTCTGCACCACGCCGTTCGCCTGGCCATCGAGCGAGTGCAGCCAGAGTTCGAGGTTCGTGTAACCGCTCGACGTGACCGTATTCGGATTCGCGGGCAGCGTGAGGCGGCGCGTGTTCTGCGTCAGCGTCGGCCAGCCGCCGGCGTTCTTGTTGCAACGGGTCGTGCCGTTCGACGACACGCAGTTGATGATCTGGCCGTTCCGGTTGCGCACCTGGTTCACGACGCGGCGGTCCACCACGTCGCGGTCCGCGGGACGCGCGCCGGCCTTGCTCAGCACGCGGTCGTACACGACGTTGTTCGCGTTGTTCTGCACGGAGAGGCCGGAATTCCACACCGGGTAGCTGCCGAGCGTCAGCAGGCCGGTGATGATGTCGCCGCCCGACAGTCCCACGAGTTCACGCACGTAGTTCTGCGCCACGTTGCCGGTCTGGTACACGCGGCTGCCGGCGCCGATTGCCAGCGAGCCGCTCGTTCGGATGTGGATGGGCGAGCTGTCGCGTGAATAGGACGGGCCGCGGATGAAGAGGTTGTTGAGCACGGTGTTGCGCGAAGACGCCCCGTTCTCGCCCTGCAGGTCGAGGTCCATCGTGCCGCGGTCATAAACCAGGTTGTTCACGAACACGAGTTCCGAGGCGCGCGACAGCGGATTGCGTTCGACCTGATGCGCGAACAGATTGCCGACCATCGTGATGCTGCTGCCCGGCGCGGAACCCAGGATCACGCCGAAGCCATGTTTCTCGAGGCCCGTGCCATCGTCGGTGGGGTGGATGGACTCGTTCAGCGGTTCGGCGAAGATGTTGTTGGTGAAGGTCACGTTGTCGTGCGGACCCCAGACGCTGACCGTCTCGTCGATCGCCCAGCTGAACGAACAGTGGTCGATCACGATGTTGCGCACGGTCTTCGTGCTCGAGCCTTCGATCTTGAGCGCGTCGCGATTCGCGGGCGCGGGGCCCGTCGCGTCATCACCCGCGCGGATGCGCAGGTGCTGCACGAGTATGTCGGAGGCGTGGATCTTGAGCGCGGCGCCGCGAAGCATGATGCCCGGGGACGGCGCGGTCTGGCCTGCGATGGTGAGGAAGTCGTTGCGGACCATGAGGTCGGCGGTGAGCCGGATCGTGCCGGAAACCTCGAACACGCAAACGCGCGGCCCGGACGCATCGATACAGGCGCGCAGCGAGCCCGTGCCCGTGGGGTTGAGATTGGTCACCTTGTAAACCGTGCCGCCACGACCGGCTGGCGTTTCAATGCCGAAGCCGCCAGCGCCCGGGATCACGGGGACGGCGAACGCTTGGGCGCTCAGTAGCAGGCCAGCGGCCAATGCGGAAATCGAGAGACGGGACATGTAGGAATCCTCTGCCAATCACAACGTGGTGAAAGCTTTTCGGCCTTCCGAGGTCCTTCATGCAGCAAAGCGCGAGGTTCTGCGAGCGCACTCCTACGTCTGCAAATGCCGACAAACGTTGCTAATCAAGGCGTTACGCTGTCTTGGGGGCAAATCGCAGGTTCGCGAAACGTGAGGCATTTCAAATCCGTGTAGGACAGCTTTTTGAGCCGCCAAGCGAAGTGCGGGGCGAGCTGATTACCGCGCTGTGGAGATCGGTACGGGGCCGGCCGGGAACACGCGAAACACGTCGCGCGATCCTCGTCTGTGGTCGACAGATGGAACCGAGCCGGCGGACTCAGGGCCGGACGGAACTGGGTGCTGCCCAACCCTGAACCGGGCGCGCTCCCATCAGCGGAACAGTAGATAGAAAGAGTGCGCGCATCCGCCCTACCCCCTTCGGGCTAGGCGCCGCTGCACCGCCGGAGCGTTGTTAGCCGCGGGGCCGAAACCGAAAATGGCTCCCGAGACACAAAGGAAGAAAGATCGAAGGAGAAGACCATGAAACGCCCCGAACCCCAGACGCAGACCGAGATGCCGGTGCAGCCGCAGCTGCAGGCGCAGTCCCAGATCATCCCGGTGCACGACTATCGCCAGCAGCTTCAGAAAGCCGTGAATTGGCTGGGCGATCGTTACCTGCTGGCCGAGCCCACGCCGCGCCGCAAGGACGAATTCAAGGGTTACTTCGCCGAGGCGCGTCATTGGCATGGCGCCGCGGGCGCCGGAGTCCAGCGCCGCACTCATTGAGCGATTGAACACCGGCGGGCGCGGCCTCCGCGCCTGCCGGTATGCTTGGCCCGATGGAAGCCGTGGTGCAGTTCATCGAGGCCTATGGCCTCTGGGTCGTGTTCTTCGCCGTCTTGTTAGACCAGGGCGGCCTGCCTCTTCCCGCTTATCCCGTCATCATCGTGACCGCCGCGCTGGCCGTCACCGCGGGCGAGTCCGTTCCCGCGATCGGTGTGGTCGCCGTGATCGGCGTGATGATCGCGGACATCGCCTGGTTCTACGGCGGCCGCCTGTTCGGCGGCCCGCTGCTCCGATTGATGTGCCGGCTCTCCCTTTCGCCGGATTCCTGCGTAAGTCTCACGCGGCGCGTGTACTCGCGATGGGGCGCACCTTCCTTGATCGCCGCCAAGTACATACCCGGTTTCGCCGCCGTGGCCACCACGCTCGCGGGCGAGGCGCGCACCAGCCTCGGCCGCTTCCTGTTGTTCGACACGCTGGGCGCGGCGTTGTGGGTCGCGGGCGCCGTTGCGCTGGGAGTGATCTTCAACGATGCCGTCGATGCGGTATTGCTCGAGCTCGAACAGCTCGGCCACATCGCGACGATCGCGCTGATCGCCGCCGTCGCGATCTACGTTCTCGTGAAATGGTGGAAGCGCCAGCTCTTCCTCTCGAAGATCCGCATGCCGCGCACCTCCGCGAATGACTTGCGTGCGTTGATGGACTCGGCCGCGCCGCCGCTCGTTCTCGACGTGCGATCACCCGATCGCCGCGCACAGGATGGCTGGATCCCGGGCAGCGTGCCGGCGTCACAGACGGCCGAGCCGGACTGCGATCGCGCGTCGCAGATCGTCACCTACTGCGATTGCCCCAATGACGCTTCCGCTGCCGTGTTCGCGCGTCGACTGCTCGACGCGGGGTTCCTGCACGTGTCGCCACTCGCGGGCGGTTTCGGCACGTGGCGAAAGATGGGCTTTCCCATTCAGCGCGGAAATCGGCCGATCGCAAGCCCGGTGTGACGAGCCCGCGATCGGCCGGAGTTCGATCTCTCAGAGATCGCGCCACGTCAGCATGGCGCCGACGCCATTGCCGCCGTCTTCCGCGTAGTAGCGCACCAGGAAACCGAATCCATTCGGCAGACCCTTGTCGACGCGCACGTTCCAGCGTTCGTTCCCCGAAGCGAATCCACCGCCGAAGGCGATGCCGTCCAGGTAGTAGTCGGCCTGGAAGCCGACCTCGCTTTCACCCGCATCGGGATCCAGCGCGTGAACGCTGGCCGAGAACCAGCGGCCGTTCGAGAGTTTTCCTGCATATCGCGCGGTGATGTTCGGATCGTAGCCGTCCTCGTGGAAATCCGTTCCGAGGAAGAAGCGCTGAACGGGAACGATGCCGAGCGTTCCGTTCCAGCTCGTGTCAGTGCCGCCCGCGACGTCGTCACGGACCAGGCCGATGCGGCCGAAGAAGATGGAATCGGGCACGTGATATCCGGCGTTCGCCACCAGCACGTCGCCCTCGTCGCCGCCGAAATCCGTGCGGGAAGCCGCCGCGTTCACGTAGCTCTTGCGCGTGACGAAAGCCGCCTCGGGCACCGGCATGCCATCGGTGATCACGGGATCGAAATAGTACGTGGCGTTGAACGCGGTCGCGTCAGCGTCCGGCAGCAGATTCGAGTCGTAGCTCGAATCGTCATGCGAGAGCTGGAGCTGGATCGTGAAATCTTCGGCATGCACCGGCGCCGCGGCTGCGATGGCGGCCGCGAGCAGCAGGGAACACGACTTGACGGAAACGGACATCAGAAAATCCTCGTAGTTAGACTCGGCTTGCGCCGGGCGGCCATTCGGCCAGGCCGCGCAGAATCCTTGCGGCAGGATCGCGATGAAATGAGGGGAACCCGGATTCGCGTCGGATTGTGACGCGCGTGGCGGAGCTCGCCGTACGCCCAGTGTGATCACGTCGACGCGTGTCACCTGCCGAAAGCCGGACGGGTTTGTAGCAACAGCGAACACATCGCTCCGAACCCGGAGTGGCGTCCCTTCATGGTTGGTAGCAACTCGCGTGACTGATCTCTCAGTGGGACTGCATCGACGCAGCACGCGCTCAAGCCATCGTAGTGAAAGCCGATGGCGAACCGCACACGCTTCCGCTCATCGATCGCGCCAGGACACAGTGACCGCAGCATTCAAACACGATGACACTTCCGCCCCTTCGAATCCGGTGGCGGAGATCTGGGCGAAGCAATTGGACAATGTACGCGGCCAGGTCGAGTCGGCGATCACGTCGCTGACATTGAGCTTCTCCGGCATCGTCGAGCGCCTCGACAAGAGCATCGCCGAATCGCAGCGTCGGTCGGATGAACAGTCGACGGGCGCCAGGGGCGACTCCGCCGAAGCCGAGCGCTGCCTGAGCGCCGTGGTCGCGGCCTTGCGCAACATCCAGGAAAGCCGCCAGGCGCTGACCGACGAGATCAGCTCCATCGTTTCGCACATCGGTGAGCTGCAGAAAATGGCGGACGAAGTCCGGCAGCTCGCCTTCCAGACCAACATGCTCTCGCTGAACGCGGCCATCGAGGCGGCGCATGCGGGCGAGGCGGGCCGCGGATTCGCCGTCGTTGCTCAGGAGGTTCGCGTGTTGTCAGCCGCTTCACGCGATACCGGTCACAAGATCGACGAGCGAGTCTCGGCCATCAACAAGTCGCTGCAGAGCATCGCCGCGCGCAACAGGTCCGTGGCCGACATCGATCGCGGCGCCGTGGAGACCTCCGAACAGAACATCGCCGCCGTCTTGCGGAGACAGCGTGAGCGCCTCGAAGACGCGGCCCGCGCGGCGGACGCGGTGCGCAAGGACAGCACGGCGACGCGCAACGACGTCGAGGACTCACTGGTGCAGCTGCAGTTCCAGGATCGCGTCTCGCAGATCCTCACACAGCTCAGCAGCACCATGCGCGCCTCCGACGCCCTGACGAACGACGTTCAGCTCGAGGCGATGAGGAGCCAGTACACGACGGACGAACAGCGCCGCATCCATGACGGCCTGGAAGCCGAAACGGTCGCCCCGCAGTCGGCCACTTTTTTCTGACGGAGAACTCGATGAGCAAGCGCATTCTGTTGGTGGATGATTCGGCTTCGGTGCGCCAGGTGGCGGGCATCGCCTTGCGGCGCGCGGGTTATGAAACCATCGAAGCGGAGAACGGCCAGGACGGCCTCTCGAAGCTCAACGGGGGCAAGCTCAATCTCATCATCAGCGACGTGAACATGCCGGTGATGAACGGCATCGAGTTCCTGAAGGCCGTGAAACAGCACGCCACGTGCAAGTTCACGCCCGTGATCATGCTGACCACCGAGGCCGGCGACGACATGAAGGCGCAAGGACGCGCCGCCGGCGCCAAGGCCTGGATCGTCAAACCGTTCCAGCCGCAGACCCTGCTCGACGCCGTCTCGAAGCTCGTTCTTCCCTGAGCCACCGATGCCATTCGAACTACAGCCGAAACGCGGCACCGTCCTGCTGCGCGGTGAAATGACCATCTACACGGCGCGGGACGCCGCGGACCGCCTGCTGCCGGTGCTGCGCGACGCCAAGTCGCCCGCGGTGGATCTGAGCCAGATCGCCGAGTTCGACTGCTCGGGCCTGCAGATCCTGCTCATGGCCCGACGCCAGGCCGTGGCCGCGGGCAAGGACCTGCGCGTGATCGACGCCAGCGCCTGCGTGCGCGAAGCGCTGGATCTCCTGCAATGCGACGAGCTGCGCTCGCGCCTCCCGGCGGCCGCATGAGCGTCGAACCCGAACTCGAAGTGTTCGTCGAGGAGTGCGACGAACTACTCGCCGACATGGAGAGCACGCTGCTCCGTTGCGAGAAGACGGAGCCGTCGAGCGACGACATCAACGCCATCTTCCGGGCGGCGCACACGATCAAGGGATCGGCGGGCCTGTTCGGCCTCGATTTCATCGTCGGATTCGTGCACGAGGTGGAGACGGTTCTCGATCGCGTCCGAATGGGTACCGCTTCGATGAGTCAGCCGCTCGCCGTGGCGCTGCTTGCTTGCGGTGATCACGTCAAGTCTCTGGTCGGCGTGCTCAAGCAGGGCCGCCGCGAAGGCGATGCTGCATTGGCGGCACGCGGCCACGATCTCGTGAGCCAGATCCGCGAGCTCACGGGGGCGCAGGCTTCCTCGAACGCGCCGACCCAGAAAGCTGCCGCGACGCTCACCTCTTCCGCCTCGTTGGAGATTCGCGGCGAACCGGCGGCCACCGCTGAGTGGCACCTCAGTGTCCGCTTCGGCGCCGACGTGTTTCGCAACGGAATGGATCCGCTGTCTTTCTTGCGCTATCTCGCTACCTTCGGAACGCTGACCCGGATCCTTCCGCGCACGGATGCGCTGAAGGCGGGCGCCGAGTGGGATCCCGAATCCTGCTACCTGGGATTCGACCTCCGCTTCCTGAGCGACGCCGACCGTGGCCGCATCGTGGATGCCTTCGAGTTCGTACGCGAAGACTGCGTGCTGGAGGTGGTCGAGCCGCATTCGCCTGCCGTCGCCTACCTGGCCGCGCTCACGCGGGTGGACGGCCCGGAAGCGGATCTCGCGCGCCTCGTCGAAGTCGGCACGCTCACGCAAGCGGAGTTGACCGCGGCGATTGCCGTCGCGGCGAGTGCCGAAACTCCGGCAGCCTCGCGTTCAGCCGCCTCGAAAGACGACGGCTCTGCGCGGCGCCGCAATGACGCGGCATCGGGTGAATCGCGCTCCATCCGCATCGACGCCACCAAACTCGACGGTCTCATCAACCTCGTCGGCGAACTCATCATCGCCGCGGCCGGCACCCAGCTCGGCGCGCGTCGCGCGCGCGACCCCGACCTGCTGGAGTCGGCATCGCAGCTCTCCACGCTCGTCGAACAGGTGCGCGACAGCGCGCTGCAACTACGCATGGTGCGCATCGGAGCGACGTTCAGCCGGTTCCATCGAGTGGTCAACGATACGGCGCGGGAGTTGGGCAAGAACATCCGGCTCGCCATCTCCGGTGAAGACACCGAGCTCGACAAGACGGTGGTCGAGAAGATAGGCGACCCGCTCACGCACCTGATCCGCAACGCGATCGATCACGGCATTCCGAAGCCGGAGCTGCGCCTGCAGCACGGCAAGCCCGCGGAGGGCACGGTCTCGCTGAATGCGTACCACGATTCCGGTCACATCGTCATCGAAGTCAGCGACGACGGCCAGGGCCTGAACCGCCCTCGCATCCTCGCGAAGGCGATCGAACGCGGACTCGTGCCGGCCGGCGCGCAGCTCTCGGACAAGGAGATCGATCAGCTCATCTTCGAACCGGGCTTCTCGACCGCCGAGGCCATCACCAACGTGTCGGGACGCGGCGTGGGCATGGACGTGGTCAAACGCAACATCACCGCGCTGCGCGGAACCGTGGAAGTGCAGAGCGTGCCGGGTGAAGGCACCACTTTCATCATCCGGCTGCCGCTGACGCTCGCGATCATCAATGGCTTCCAGGTCTCGGTGGGCAAGACCGTGTTCGTGCTGCCGCTCGAGATGGTGGACGAATGCATCGAGTACACCAGCGAGTCGGGACACGACTACGCCAACGTGCGCAACAAGGCCCTGCCCTTCATACGCCTGCACGAAGTGCTGTCGCTGAAGCCGCGCGAGGGCGCGCGCCAGAACATCGTCATCGTGAAGAGCGCCGGCCAGCGCGCCGGACTCGTCGTCGACTCGCTGCTGGGCGAATGCCAGACGGTCATCAAACCACTGTCGAAGATCTTCAGCCGCGCCAGGTGCGTCAGCGGCTCCAGCATCCTGGGCAATGGCGAGGTCGCGTTGATCCTCGACGTGCCGGCCCTCGTGCAACAGGCCGTGAGCGGCGCCGGTAGTTTGGATTCTGCAAAAATCGAGGCGGCCATGGCCGCCGCCACAGTTCACTAGATAAAGGAAGTTCGTCATGGGTAATCTGAAGATTGGGACGCGGCTCTATCTGAGCTTCGCAGTTGTGGTTGCGATCGTGATCGCGCTCGTGCTCGTCGCGCGCAGCAGCATGCTCCAGCTCCAGGAAGCTAATCGCTGGAATGCGCATACAAACGAGGTGATCGCGGAGACCAACGCGATGCTCACCGCGCTGATCAATATGGAAACGGGCGAGCGCGGATTCCTGCTTGCCGGTCTCGACAACTTCCTGGAGCCGTATCGCGGTGGCCAGGCGGCGTTCCGCGAGCATTTTGACAAGGCGAAGAGCCTCACGTCGGACAATGCCGAACAGCAAGAGCGTTTGACCAAGGTACTCGCTGCCGAGCAGGCGTGGGTCACGGACGTGCTCGAGCCCGACATCGCTTTGCGCCGTGACATCGAAAACGGCAAAGCCGAGATGAAGGACATGGTGGCCGTCATTCGCGAAGCCAAAGGCAAGAAGTACATGGACGACCTGCGCGCCAATGTGAAGGAAGTCATCGATGCCGAGGCGGGGCTGCTCGTCACGCGTACCGCAGAAGCGAACGCGCTGCGCGCGCGCACCATCAACACCTTGCTGGGTGGAGGCCTGCTGGTGATCCTGCTGGCCTCAGTGATCGCATTCCTGATCACCCGAAGCATCACCCGGCCGATGAACCTGGCCGTCGATACCCTTCAGCGCCTCTCCGACGGTGACCTCACCGTGCGTGTCGAAGCCACGACCCGGGACGAGACCGGCCAGTTGCTGTCCGCCATGCAGCGCATGATCGGCAAGCTCTCCGAGGTCGTGAGCGGCGTGAATCAGGCCGCGGATTCGATCAGCAGCGCCTCCGAGCAGGTGAGCACGACGGCGCAGTCGCTGTCGCAGGCGTCGAGCGAACAGGCCGCGAGCGTCGAAGAGACGAGCGCCTCGATGGAGCAGATGAGCTCCTCGATCACGCAGAACACCGAGAACGCGAAGGTCACCGACTCCATGGCCAGCAAGGCTTCGAGCGAAGCCAACGAGGGCGGCGAAGCGGTTCGCGCCACGGTTTCGGCGATGAAGCAGATCGCGCAGAAGATCGGCATCATCGACGACATCGCCTACCAGACCAATCTGCTGGCGCTCAACGCGGCGATCGAGGCCGCGCGCGCCGGCGAACATGGCAAGGGTTTCGCGGTGGTCGCCGCGGAAGTCCGCAAGCTCGCCGAGCGCAGCCAGGTGGCCGCGCAGGAGATCAGCACCGTCGCGACGGAGAGCGTGGGCCTGGCGGAGCGCGCCGGCAAGCTGCTCGACACCATCGTGCCCAGCATCCAGAAGACCTCGGATCTCGTGCAGGAGATCTCGGCCGCGTCGGGCGAACAGTCCACGGGCGTGTCGCAGATCAACACGGCGATCATGCAGCTCAACAAGGTGACGCAGCAGAACGCGTCGTCCTCGGAAGAGCTGGCCGCGACTGCGGAAGAGATGACGAGCCAGGCCGAGGAGCTGCAGTCGAAGATGCGCTTCTTCAAGGTGGATTCGGAGCACGCCACCTCGCACGTCCGCCGGCCGAAGCTGGCGCCGGTGCGCGCGAAGCAGGAAGACGCGTTGGAAGCGAAGGCGGCCACGCGCCGTCCCTCGCACGCGACGAATGGCAATCTGGCGCTGGTGGAAGACGCGCTCGCCGAAGAAGATTTCAAGCGCTTCTGAGGTGCAGCCATGAGTGACGTCAACCCAGCAACTGAGGGCGCTCGAGCGGCGGATCAGGGCCAGTACCTGACCTTCATGCTCGGCACCGAGGTCTTCGCGATCGGCATCCTCGCGATCAAGGAGATCATCGAATACGGCAACCTCACCGAGGTGCCGATGATGCCGGACTGCGTACGTGGAGTGATCAACCTGCGCGGCGCGGTGGTGCCGGTCATGGATCTCTCGGTGCGCTTCGGCAAGCCGGCAGGCGCCGTGACCAAACGCACCTGCATCGTGATCGTCGAGACGCAGCGCGAAGGACAGCGCGAGGTCATCGGCGTGGTCGTGGACGCCGTGAATGCGGTGCTCGAAATCTCGTCGGAGGACATCGAGCCGCCGCCCAGTTTCGGGCCCAGGATCCGCACCGAGTTCATCGAAGGGCTCGGCAAGGTGAATGGGAAGTTCGTGATCCTGCTCGCGACGGAACGCGTGCTCGCCATCGAAGGACTGACGGAAGCGGGATTGCTTCCGGCGAGCGAGCAGCCGCGCGGAGCGGCGCTGGCGGCGGGGGCCTGAGGCCCCCGTTTGCTCATGGCCGCACTCACCGATCTGGAATTCTCGCGCTTCCAGCAATTCCTCATCGAACGTGCGGGCATCACGCTCCCCGACAGCAAGCAGTCATTGGTCGCGGGCCGCCTCGAGAAGCGGCTCCGCGATCTGTCGCTGCGCAGTTTCTCGGAGTATCTGCGCCGCATCGTCGACCCCGCCCACGTGGGCGAGGCGCAGATGGCCATCGACCTGCTGACGACCAACGAGACCTACTTCTTCCGCGAGCCCAAACACTTCGACATCCTGCGTCGACATGCGAAGCAGGCGGTGGGGCGCGCGCGTGAATTCCGTGTCTGGAGCGCGGCGTGTTCCACGGGCGAGGAGGCCTACAGCGCGGCCATGGTGCTCGCGGATTGCCTCGGCCCCTCGAACACGCCCTGGTCCATCCTCGGTACGGACATCAGCACGCGCGTGCTGGAGAAGGCGCGGCGCGGCCACTACTCGATATCGCGCACGGAACACGTACCCACGGACCTGCTGCATCGCTACTGCCTCAAGGGCGTGGGCCGGCAGGAAGGCACGCTGCTCATCGACAAGGCCCTGCGCCAACGCGCGGAATTCAAGCACGTCAATCTGAATCACCGTCTGACGCCGATGGCGAAGTTCGACGTGATCTTCCTCCGGAACGTGATGATCTATTTCAGCAACGACACCAAGCGGCAGGTCGTGGAGCGACTCATGCCGATGCTGCGCGAGGACGGCCTGCTGTTCGTGGGCCACAGTGAGTCGCTGAACGGCATCACGAACAAGGTGCGCGCGGTGCAGACGGCCACGTTCACTCATGCCTGACTCCGGCCGCTTTCCGCCCCCGCGAGAGGACGACGTCTTCCTGAGTCCGGGGGAGATGTACACGGGCTTCGCGCCCGCGCGCGTGTGGACCATCCTGGGCTCCTGCGTGTCCATCATCGTCTGGCACGAG
>JBKPPO010000319.1:0-33575 GCA_046733635.1 Pseudomonadota bacterium
TGGCGTCGACGGACTGAGGATCGGCGAGGAACTGCTCGTAGAGAGCTTCAACGTAGGGAGCGTTACCGCCGGAGAGCGGCGTGGAAGCCAGCAGCTCGCTAAGGCTTGTGGCCATACGAGAAAAAAACCTTTGGACTCAAGGTCCTGGGACGACAAGGGGGCGGTATGTTAGCCCATGCCGCCGACCGCCGAAAGGCGACCAGTGCTTAATCTAGGGGGATGTTACGTAAAAGAAAGAGTTCGTAACTGATCAGGACGATATAGCCGGCAAGGACTACATAGAGCACGCCGCCCACGGCTCGACCCCAGATCCGGAGCCTGGCCAGCACGGTCAGGACCACCACACCCATCGCCGTCAGACCCATCTTCCACAAGGCGAAGCCATAGCCTGAACCGTGCACCAGCGGGACCATGAACGGATTGATCTCGATGGCGCCGTGGGAGATGAGCGTCAGTGTCAGCAGGGCATCGGCGGCACTCAACAGCAGGACCGTGATGCCCACCGCCAGCCACTGGGGGTGATGCCAGTCCGTAACGGCCGCGTGCCGCTCGCCGCTTCTTCTTGGTGCAATTCGCCGGCGGGCGAAGTTGCCATGCCAGAGGGCGCGCAATACGGAGCGCCTTCTCTCGATCCTGATCCGGCGCTCGACGGTGGGTGTGGACATCGGATGATCATTCTAGGGATCACCTCTGCCCGCAGACGCCAATCCACCTCGATTGCGTGTGAGCCAAGTCCCAAATCGTCAACGAATGAAGCGGATCTCCGCGAGCACGCTGCGGCGGATCTCGCGGCCTTCCGGAGCCGCGTATTCACGATGCGTTTCGTTAAACAGATTGAAGCCCTTGATCGCGATTTCAACGCGATCGTTGAGGCGCCAGGCGAGCCGGGCGGAGAGCTCGGTGAAATCGTCCAGTGCCGGATCGGGCATATCGCTGACGTGACGGAGCATCGCGTCGAACGTCACTCGATCGAAGTCCATCGACGACTTGAGCGAGTACATCGAATCGGGATCGTTTCCAGCTTGCCGAAGACCGCCGAGCTGCGACGAGCCTTCCTTGAAACGCAGTCGTTTGTGCACCGACCGATAACCCGGCGAGACTCGCCACCACGGAGTGATCTGCAGGTGACCCCAGGCTTCGAAGCCATAGGCACTTCCCTCCATGAGGTTGCCCCAGCGCAGCGGGAGCAACGTGACCGGAGTGATCTCGATCGTGCGCAGATCATCGTATTCGTCGTAGAACACGGACGCCGAGAACGAGACAGCGGATTCCGGCCGGCCACGCACGCCGATCTCGAAGGCGTCGACTTTCTCCGGCTCGAAACCGGGATCGCCCACGAGGAACAACTGGCCACCTACCCACTCTTCCACGTCGGTATCGAACGGAGTGGGTGCGCGGATGGCTCGAGACCCGGCCATCCACAGCGACCAGACATCATTCGGCGCCCAGGACAGGCGGATGTCGGGCAACGCGCTCCACCCGGAATAGAAATTGTCCTCGAACTTCACGCCGGCGGTGACCTTCCATTCCTCGGCGAGCGTGATGGCGTCCTGCACGAATACGCTCGTGAGCTCCAGCGTCCTCCGATTGGGCACGAACGCGAGCACGTTGTTCTCGGTCTCGTACCGGTTCCGGCGATGCGAGATCCCCCACATCAGGTGATGTCGACCGGCGAGATCCGCGCTCTGCTGCAGCTCGAGATCCCACGTATCGATGTCGTACGCGATCCCGCTTGCCGGGCGCTCGCGGTCCACGCGGTCGTAATAAAGCTGCACTCGCGTGTTCACTCGCCCGCCCGTGTGCGTCCATCGCCCGAGTAGATTGGCGCCGTCGATATCCGCATCGGGAGACTGCAGGAATTCCTGCGTGGCATGCAGGTAGTCGCCCTGGAGCGTGAAGGCGTTCGCGCCCGCGGATCGATCGAGGCGAAAGCCGGTCTGCAGCTTGGTCCATTCGTCGCCGGCGCCCAGGCCTCCACCGAGCTCCGATTCGCCACGATCGAACCAGCGTGCATAGGCGCGCCAGGCGCCGCTGCCGGTTTCGGCGCCGTAGCGCAAAGTGGCTGCCTGCTCTTCCTCACCCGCGTCCACTCGCGCCAGCAAGCCCGTAGTGTCCGTGGCGTGACGCGTGATGATGTTGATCACGCCATGGGTCGCATTCGCGCCCCAGAGCGTGGCGCCCGGGCCCGAGATGACTTCGATGCGCTCCACATCCTCCATGACCACGTCCTGCATGTCGTAGGACACGCCCGAGAACAAAGGCGAGTAGACGATGCGGCCGTCGATGAGGATCAAGGTCTTGTTGGAGAAGTTTTGCGAGTCCGGTGCGCCCGCGAAGCCGCGCGCGCCGATGGAGTAGTCCGTGGCGCCGAGCTGGGTCACGTGCAGGTTCGGCGCGAGCCTCAGGGCCTCCGGCACGCTCAGCACGCCATGGCGCTGCAACTCTTCACGCGTGATCACGTAGATGGACGCCGCCGCCGCCGAGAGGCTTTGCGCCGACTTCGACACCGACGTGACCTCCACCTTCGAGAGCTGATCCAGCGACATGCGCGAGAGCTCCACCAGCGGATCTCCATCCGCATCCTGCGCATGCGCGGACCATCCTTGACCCGCCACGATCAACCCGAGGGCGAACGTCTTCGTGAGGCGATTGAACAAGCTCATTCCCCTTTCTTCTTCAGGCGCGCCGCTACCGCGAGCAACGCCGAGTCGATCTTGAGGCGGTGACGTTCCGCCGCTTCGAGCGACACCTCGATGCGCAGATTGCGATCCACCTCGACGAAATTGATGACGCCGCCGCCCTCGAGACCGAGCCGGTTGTCGGTGACGACGAGGATGGGCCTCGATTTCGCGCGCTCGCGTAGCTCATAACTGCTGCGGTGAACACGCGGCCCCACGTAAAGGATCTGCAGGCCGTTCAAATCCGCGACATTCCGCACGCGCCGGACGTGCGCCAGACGCCCACCTACCGACACACCGGTCAGCAATCTCTCGAGGTGCACGGCAACATCTTCAGCGCCCACGACGCCGAAGACGAACGGCGACGCGTCGTGAGTTTGCGATCCGGGCCATTCGACGTACGAGGTGAAGCGGTACAAATATGCGGCCTTCACCGCATCGATGGAAAATTGCGCGGCCTGTGCGAGTGCGCCAGCCGCCAGCAGCATGATCAGCAGCGTGAGCCTCGTCCTGAGGCCGGCGCGCCTTGCGATGGATCCCGGCAACATCACTCCCGAGTTGCTCTTGTGGTAGACATCTTTTATAGGACAACGATGCAGTGGACCGCAATTCCCTCATGAAGACAAGGCATGACTTCCGCACCTGATCCCGGGCGCCAGCCCTGGCGAGCCCTGCTGGCCATGCGTCACGCCAGGCGCGCGCTGGCGGGAAAACTCATGGTGGTCATGCTCGTGACTACCGTTGTTGCGCTCTGCAGCGCGGGCGCGGCGTTGTTGTACACCGACATGAAGGCGAATCGTGCCGCCTGGGCCGACGACGTCCTCACCGAAGCCGGCATCGTCGCGTATGCCGTGCAACCGGCGCTGTCATTCAACGATCGCGAGCGCGCCCAGCTCAACCTTGCATCGCTGCAGGCGCGCAGTTCCATCGGCGTAGCGGCGCTCTATCTTCCCGATGACACCCTGTTTGCCGAATACGTGCGCCCGGGCCACGCGGCGGCGCCCGTGCGCCCGCCTTCCAACCTCGCGGACGGTGAACCTTACGTCGATGGCGGCACCGTGCTGCTGCGGCGCGCGGTGATGCAGGCCGGCGAACGCCTGGGAACTATCTACCTGCGCGCCGAATACGACGTCGGCACGCGGGTGCGCGCCTATCTCAACGTGCTCGGCATGGTCATGATCATCGGCCTGCTCGCCGCGTTGTTCGCCTCGAGCTGGCTGCACCGCGTGGTGAGCCGCCCCATGGAATCCATGGCGGGCGTGGCGCGGCAGATCGTCGAAAAGAGGGACTTCTCGTTCCGCGCCGAGAAGAGCACCGACGACGAGATCGGCGTGGTCATCGACGCATTCAACCAGATGCTCGACGAGGTGCAGGCGCATGCGCGCGCACTCGAGACCAGCGAGAAGCTCTATCGCGCCATCGGCGAATCGATCAACTACGGCGTGTGGGTGGCGGATGCCGACGGCCGCGCCATCTACCTCAGCGAATCCTTTCTCAAGCTCGTGGGCCTCACGCAGGACCAGGCTGCAGGCGACGGCTGGGCCAAGACGCTGCATCCCGATGACGTCGCCGACACCATGGCTTCGTGGCGCGAGTGCGCGCGTGCGGGAAACATGTGGTATCGCGAGCACCGCATGCTCGGCGCGGATGGCAGATACCATTCCATCCTCGCGCAGGGCATGCCGATCCGCGACGAGACCGGGACCATCCACCGTTGGGCCGGCATCAACCTCGACATCAGCAGGCTCAAGAACACCGAGCGCGCGCTGCTCGAGGCGGACCGCCGCAAGGACGAATTCCTCGCGACCCTCGCGCACGAGCTGCGCAACCCGCTGGCGCCGATCCGCAACGCCGTACGTATCCTGGATTCGGACGCCGCCGACGAACGGCAGCGCAAGTGGGGCCGCGAGGTCATCGCGCGCCAGGTGCAGCGCATGTCGCTGCTGCTCGATGATCTCCTCGACGTCTCGCGCATCACCCGCGGACAGCTCGAGCTCAAGAAGGATTACGTCGACCTGCGGCACGTGGTGAGCGACGCCGTCGAGACGGCGCGCCCCCTGCTCGAGGCCAAACAGCATCGGCTCCAGGTCTCACTACCCGCCGAGAACGTGAAGCTGGAGGCGGATCCGCTGCGGCTGTCGCAGGTGATCGGCAACCTGCTGACCAATGCCGCCAAGTACACGGATGCCGGCGGACAGATCACCCTCACCGCGCGCATCGCGAACGGGGAACTCGAGATATCGATCCGCGACACGGGCATCGGATTGACGAAGGAATCCATGCCCGGCCTGTTCACGATGTTCTCGCAGGTGAACTCCGCGATCGATCGCGCCGAAGGCGGACTGGGCATCGGTCTGGCGCTGGTCAAGGGTCTCGTCACGCTGCATGGCGGACGCGTGGAAGTGCGCAGCGAAGGCCTGGGACGCGGCAGCGAATTCATCGTGCATCTGCCTCACAAGGTGCTCGCGCCCGCCACGCCGGCGAAGCCCGAAGTGAAGACCGAAGCGGCGAATGCCAGCGATGCGCGGCGTTGCCGCGTGCTGGTGGCAGACGACAATCGCGACGCGGCCGAATCGCTCGCGATGGTGCTCAAGTTCGCGGGCTACGAAGTCTTCATCGCATTCAGCGGCGCAGAAGCGCTGGAGATCGGCGCACGCGAGCGCCCCGAGGCCGCCATCATCGACATCGGCATGCCGGGCATGAGCGGCCATGAAGTGGCGCGCCGCATGCGGCTCGAGGCCTGGGGACGCAACGCGGCGCTGATCGCGCTCACGGGCTGGGGGCAGGAGCAGGACAAACAAGCGGCGATCGCCGCCGGCTTCGACGAACACCTCACGAAGCCGCTGGACCCCGATTCCATCGAGCGGGTGCTCGATGGCCTGCTGAAGAACGATCGCGGGCCGGATGCGGGCGGTGTGGCAGACTCCGCCCGCAATGCCTGAAGCGATTCCGTCCACCAGCGCGATCCGCGGTCCCGCCCTCACCTTCACGGGCGATGTATTCGTGCAAGGCGTCTCGGCGCTGCGCTACGAGAGCGATGCCGTCATCGCGTTCTCACGAGGCCGCATCTCGCATTTCGGAGCGGCGTCGGATGTCTTGCCGCGCCTGCCACCGCTCACGCCGGTGCGCAACTTCAGTGGTCCTCACCTGATCCTGCCGGGCTTCATCGACTGCCACGTCCACTACCCGCAATTGCAGATCATCGGCGCATACGGCGAGCAACTGCTCGACTGGCTCGAAAAATACACCTTCATCGCCGAACAGCAGTTCGCCGATCCGGCCCACGCGCACCGCGTGGCCCGGCTGTTCCTCGATGAGTGCCTGCGCAACGGCATTACCACCATGGCAACGTTCTGCACGGTGCATGCGCACTCCGTGGACGCCTTCTTCGAGGAGGCCGCGGCGCGCGGCATGCGGACCATCGCGGGCAAGTGCCTCATGGATCGCAACGCGCCCGAAGCGCTGCGGGACACGGCCCAACGCGGCTACGACGAATCCAAGGCCCTGATCGCGCGCTGGCATGGCAAGGGCCGCGCGTCGTATGCGATCACGCCGCGCTTCGCGCCTTCGAGCACACCCGGGCAGATGGAACTGGCGGGCGCCTTGTGGAAGGAGTCGCCCGGCACCTATCTGCAATCCCACGTGTCCGAGAATCGGCGCGAGGTGGAATGGGCGCGCGAGCTGTTCCCGGAGCGGCGCGACTATCTCGATGTATACGAGCACTTCGGTCAATTGGGTCCGCGCGCCATCTACGGCCACGGCATCCATCTCACCGAGCGTGAGCTGCAGCGCATGTCGGAGAGCGGCGCCGCCATCGCTCACTGCCCCACATCCAACATGTTTCTCGGCAGCGGGTTGTTCGACTTGAAGAATGCGAAGCAGCCTTCGCGCCCGGTGCGCGTGGGGCTGGCAACCGACGTGGGCGCGGGCACCTCGCTCAGCATGCTCAAGACCATGGGCTCGGCATATCAGACCGCGCAACTCAACGGGAATAGTTTGAGCGCCGTGGAAGCGTTCTACCTGGCCACTCGCGGCGCTGCGCAGTCCCTGTATCTCGACGACCGCATCGGCAGTCTGGCCGAAGGCATGGAAGCGGACGTCGTGGTGCTGGACCTCGCCTCGACGCCCCTCATCGAAGCGCGCATGCAGCGTTGCGAGACGCTCGAAGACGCGTTGTTCGTGCAGATGACTCTGGGGGATGACCGCGCCATCGCCGCGCGGTACGTGGCGGGTCAGCCGCGCTGATCCGTTTCTTCGCGCGCGAACGCGTGCGGCATGTCGGATACCAGCGCCAGCAGCCGCTGCGGATCCAATGGTTTGCTCACGTGCTCATCGAAGCCCGATCGCAAGGCCGCCTGCCTGTCTTCGGACTTGGCGTAACCCGTGAGCGCGATGAGGCGCGGCCGCGATACCTCTTTCTCGAATCGCGCGCGGATGGCATGCGCCACCATGTAGCCGTCCATGCGGGGCAGGCCCACGTCGAGCAGGACCACTTCCGCATGGAAGTCATCGAGCGAAGTCAACGCCGCCGGACCATCGTGAACCACGTGTACCTCGTGTCCATCGGTGAGCAGCACCGCGCGCAGCGATTCTGCGCAATCGGCGTTGTCTTCGACGATCAGCACGCGCCGGCGACGCGCGGGCGCGGACGAAGGGCCGCGCGCGCGGGTGGTGGAAAGCGCGGGCGCGGCGACGCGCGGTAGTTTGATCCGGAACTCGCTGCCCTGTCCCAGGCCGGGACTCGAAGCCTGCACCGTGCCCCCATGCATCTCCACCAGGTGTTTGACGATGGTCAGGCCGATGCCGAGGCCGCCCTGCGAGCGGTCGAGATTGCGGTCGCCCTGCATGAACAGGTCGAACAGCCGCGGCAGCAGCTCGGCGTCGATGCCCATGCCCTGGTCGCTCACCGACAGATACGCATCAGGGCCATCGACGCCGACGCTCACGTGCACCAGCTTGCCCTCGGGCGAATATTTGGACGCATTGGTCAGCAGGTTCGACACCACCTGGCGGAGGCGCAACGGATCGCCGTCCACGAAGACCTCGCGCGCGGTCACGTTCGTCGTGACTTGCTGGCGTCGCGCTTCGAACGTGGGCTGCACGGTTTCGATGGCCGTCGCGACCACGTCTTCGAGCCTCACGCGCTCGCGCTTGAGCTCGACCCGCCGATGCGTGATGCGGGCGACATCGAGCAGGTCATCCACCAGGTAGGTGAGATGTGTGGCCTGTCGCTCCAGCATTTCGCTCGCGAGCTTCACCGTCGCGGTATCGGGTGCGCGCCCCAGGATGTGCGCGACATTTCGCACAGGCGTCAGCGGATTGCGCAGCTCGTGCGCGAGCATGGCCAGGAACTCGTCCTTGCGGCGATCCGCGTCCCGCAGCGCTTCCGCGGCGGCATGCGCGATTCGCGCGTTCTCATCCGCGCGGCGAACCGCGTTCTGCAGCGCTTCGACGATGAAAGCCGAGACGCCGCCGATGATCACGAAGAAGATGACGTGCAGCACCCACTGCCACGGCGGCGCGTCGTGCGGCCACCCTGTGAGCCACACCGTGGCGAGCACGGGAAAAAGTCCCGTCGCCAGCAGCGCAGGTCCGCGGCCACCGAGATAGGCCGCCGCCAGCACACCCAACAGGAATGGCAGCAGCGGCGCCTGCACGCCGAGCAATGGCGCGAGCGCGGCGCGCAAGGCGATCACGACGAGCACCACGCCAACCGCAGCGGCATAACGGATTGCCGGCGCGTGCGCGGGTATGAGAGGCCCAATATTCGAGAACAGGGATGGTGGTGGGGCCATCTCCTGATCGCGTCCTGCGTTGCTCATCGACTTCACGCGTGCGGATGTTCACGCGCCCCCGGGATGTGGCAGCACTGTATCGTGAGTAGTGCCACGCAACGAGAGAATCGATCGGAGAGTTTGTTTGTAGGACTTAGCTGGCAAACAACTCGAGCCGCTACTCGCCGGCGAGATGCAGCACGATCTCCCGCGCCGAGGTGTGATCTCGATGCTCGAACAGATAGATGCCCTGCCAGGTGCCGAGCATCAGCTTCCCCTCCATCACCGGGATCGAAAGCTGCACCTGCGTGAGCGCGGTCTTGAGATGCGCCGGCATGTCGTCCGGCCCTTCGTCGTCGTGCTCATAAAGCCCCGCGCCTTCGGGCGCGAGGTCGTCGAAGAATTTTTCCATATCCCGCCGCACCGCCGGCGCAGCGTTCTCCTGGATGACCAACGACGCCGACGTGTGTCGACAGAACAGCGTGAGCAATCCCGATTTGACGGATTGCCGGCTCTGCCAGGCGCGCACCTCGTCGGTGAATTCATGCAATCCGCGGCGACGCGCGGTGATCCGGAGGATGTGCTGGGCTTGGGGCATGGAGCGAGCTTAGCGGATCGATTAGTGTCGCCCCATGGCTACCCACCCCGGTTTCGAACTCCGCCTCGGGCTCGGCGCCTGGGCCGGCTTCATCGTCGCGACCAGCGCGTATTGCCTCGTGCATCAGGCTTTCGTCAGTGTGATCACGCCGGACTTGGGCCGCACGCTGACCATCGCCCTGCGCGAATGGGGCGCCTGGGCGCTGCTGGCCCCGGTGACATTGCGCATCTTCCGCGGACCCCTGGAGTGGCGGCGGTTCGCGTACGCGGGCCTCTCCCTGGCGCTACTGGCCGCCGCCCTGCCGATCCTCATCGACCAGATCACGGGCGATCGCGCGTTGGGCGCGAGCCTGGCGTTGTACTGGCCGCGCAACGTGGCCATGACGCTGGCGCTGCTGATCATTGCGCGAGTGTCCGTGAAGCCGACTGAGGTCATCGCGCCCCTGGCCGCGGACTCCACGCCAGCCCCGGTCGCCGGGAAACCCGCCACGCTGCTCGTGACCAAGGGCGCCGATCAGTCCCTGATCCGCATCGACGACATCCAGTACCTCTCGGCCGCCGGCAATTACGTCGACATCCGCGCACGCGGCCAGGACTACCTGCTCCGCTCGACCATGGGCGAGGCGCAGGCGTTGCTGCCGGCGGAAGACTTCGTTCGCATCCACCGATCGCACATCGTGCGCGTGTGCGAGATCGAACGGATCCGCGTGGAGCGGTCAGGCAGCGGCATCGTTCAACTCCGCAGCGGTGGTGAGCTCCCCATCAGCAAGGCCTGCCGCGCCCAATTGCGCGGCATGTATTCATCACGCTCCGCATCCACCCGGCCCAAATCGCTGGATTGAAGTCCGCCGCCGCCCGAGGGTCGGGCGGCCATGAAAAAACTCCTGCTCGCCGCGATTGCGGCCCTGGCTCTTCCCGTCCACTCCCAGACCCCGGCCGCGCGTTATGCCGAGCTGTGCGCGAGTTGTCATACGCGCGACCCCGGCGCGTCCTTTCGGGGGTCGACCCTGGTTCGCAATGGAAGCGTCGACGAGATCGCCACGCTCATGAGGACCGGCCGTCCCACGCGCGGCATGCCGGCATTCGCGGCGGCGTTGCCAGTGTCCGAGGCGCAAGCCTTGGCCGCGTGGCTGAAGTCCTCGGTGGCGGCCGCTCCCGCCTCCCCGCCCAGCATGATCGGCCGCCGCATCGAAGCCGAAGACCTGCGCGTGGACCGCTCCGCGGGCTTCAACATCACGACGCAGCAAGGCCGCCGATACCTGCAGTGGATCGATCGCGGCAGCCACCTCTGCTACGAGGGCATCAACCTCACGGGCGTGCGCAGCCTCGAGTACCGCTACGCCAAGGGCGAAGGCGAGCCCCCGCGCCGGTTCGCCGTGGTGGCATTCGCGGGAGAGTTCGGCAGCGGGCGTCGCTTTCCGCTCGGCGAGAAGAACACGCCGCTCACCGGCGGCTGGGATGTGTTCAGGGACGAACGCCTCGGCCTCGCACGCGAACTCTCGGGAAGTTACCGACTCTGCATCATCGGAATGGGCGGCGGCGGCGTGTTCAACCTCGATTCGTTCGTGCTCAGCGATCAACCCGGCGTGAACGACGGCATCACGCTGGACCTCGACGTGGGCGGCGGGCCGATCACGGCCGGCGGCCACACCTTCCGACTCGAGAAGGTGGCGGAGATCGATGGCGAATTCTGGTCGGTGGAGCTCCTCGACCCACGCACACTGCTGGCCACGCAGAAGACCGGCGTGTTGTGGCAGTTCCGTGACGGCAAAGGTGTGGCCGTCGAAAACATTCCCAGCGTGCACACGTTGGGCCAGGGAGGTTTGCTCGCGGTGCGCAAGCATCCCGACTACTCGCGCAACGGGTGGATCTACCTGACCTATACCGAAGCGCTCGGCGGCAAGGGTCCCGAGGGCATGCTAGCGATCGTGCGCGGGCGGATCCGCGAGGGCCGCTGGGCGGATCAACAGACCATCTACCGCGCGCCGGACACGCTCTTCACGAACCACGGTGAGCACTTCGCCGGGCGCATCACCTTCGGCGGTGAGCACCTGTACTTCAGCATCGGCGATCGAGGTGCCCAGGACAATGCGCAGGACCTCCGCAATCCCAAGGGCAAGATCCACCGTGTGTTCGATGACGGACGTGTGCCGCCTGACAATCCGTTCGTGGATACGGCCGACGCCGTGCCGACCATCTGGAGCTACGGCCACCGCAATCCGCAGGGTTTGTTCTACGACGCGCGCACGCGCGCGCTGTGGTCCACCGAACACGGACCCAAGGGTGGCGACGAGCTCAATCTCATCGAACGCGGACGCAACTATGGCTGGCCGCGCGCCACGCACGGCATCAACTACGACGGCACGCCGGTGAGCTCACACACCGAACTACCCGGCATGGAATCGCCGCGCGCGAACTGGAGCCCGTCGCCGGGGTTGTCCAATCTCACGACCTACGACGGTTCGGCGTTCCCGAAATGGCGCGACCAATTGCTGGTGGCCACCCTCGCCTATCAGCAACTCAAGCTGATCCGGCTCGATGGCGCGCGCGCGGTGGGCGAAGAGGTGTTGCTCGACAGCCTGGGACGCATCCGCGACGTGATCGTCGGCCCGGATGGCCGACCGTACGTGGCGCTGAACCAACCCAACGGCCGTATCTATCGACTGGAGCCGGTGCGTTAGCTAGTGCGCCGGCGATTGCGGCTTGGTGCCTTCCGCGGGCAACGTGTACTTGCGCTCGATGAGCTCGCGCACTGCCCGGCGGGAGGCATTGGCGTCGTCGGGGACTTCCTTCTCGAGCGCCTTCACCTGGTCCGTGAGCTCCTCGTCCTTGACGCAGCGGCGCAGCCAGCCGGAGACATCACCGCGTTGCCAGTGGAACAGCCAGGTGTCCTTGTCGACGCCATCCGCGAGATCGGTGAACACGATCAGATTCTGCGCGCGCAGGTTGAGTTTGTTCTCCGGGCCGCGGAAGTAGAAGGAGCGCTCCTCGGGCAGCGCGCCTTCCGCGTATTTGCGGATGTGACGGCGTCGCTCGGTCTTGCTCTTCTCGATGGCGAAGTGCGCCGGCGGCTGATCCGAGTTCTTGTGCCAGATCAGCGCCTCGCCCTTGGGTAGTTTGTCGTGCGGGGACTTGGGCGCCGGCTTGCGGTTGGCTTCGGCGAACTCGGTCAGCATTTCCTGGGGCTTCTCGCCGATCACGATGGCGGTTTCCACGAGCTGCAGCGCGATGGTCGCCACCGCGCTCGGACTCACGCTGATCATGACCACGCCGTCGAGCCGCTGCGGCAGGTTGAGTTCCGCCGGTTGCCAATCCGCCGGGAGGACGTGATGGACTTCATCCACGATCAGCCAGTGCGGGCGGCCCGTCTTGGCGCGCAGGTCGCGGATGCGCGCGAACAGTGTCATGAAAAACGCCGGCCGGTCGCTGAACTCCAGTCCCACGAGATTGATCACCGCGTTCTGATGTGGCTTCGCCAGCAACTGCATGCATTCGTCCACGGACGGCGCGCGATCCGGGCTGCCCAAGACGGCCGCGTCCTGGAGCACGTCGTAGTCGCCTTCGGGATCGATGACGCAGAAGTTGTAGCGCTTCGCATTGATCCGCTCGATGAGGCCGGTGGACAGCGTGGATTTGCCGCCACCCGAAGTACCGACGACCAGTGCGCTCGTGCCATAAGCCGGCAGCTTGAGCTCGCTCTCGCCGGATTTTCCTAGCAGGATGTCATGCCGGTTCAGTAGTTCGGCGCGACTCGCGAGGTCATCTGCGAGCATCTCGCGAATGAGCTCGGTGACACCGGCGCCATGGTCGGACTTGAGCACGATGTCCGCCGTTTCCTTGACCGCGGGCAGCGCGTTGGCCACCGCGGCCGAGCATTCGCAGATGCTCAGGAAGGCGTGGTCGTTCTCCGCATCGCCCACCCCCACGGCGTTGTGCACCGAGATGTCGAGTTGCTCCAGCGCCTTCTTGAGTCCCGCGGCCTTGTTCATGCCGCTCGGCAGCACCATGACCGCACCCTTGTTGAAGATCACCTGCAGCTCGAGCCCCAGATCGCGGATGCATTCCAGCACCACCTTCTCATGCGGCTGCCAGGTCGCGACGATGCAGCGGCCCACCGATAGACGATCGACGCCACGCTTCTTGAGCTCGGCGATGAATTTTTCCGACGGCGGCTCCACGAGCGAGCGCTCTTCCTTGGTGGACGGCTTGTAGAGCAACGCGCCGTTCTCGGCCACCACGAGCTCGAAGAGATCCAGCCGGTCGAAGACTTGCTCGAGGTCCGGCATCTCGCGGCCGGTGACGAGGATGAGCTTGCGGCCGGAGGCCTTCAGTTCCTCGAGCGCCGCGATCGTGGGTTTGTCGACGCGACCGTGATGGGCGATGGTGCCGTCGTAGTCGGTGCACAGGGCGAGATAACGCATGCCGGCTAGGTTGCCGCGCGAGGGTTGGCGGGCGTGTCCGACGACGAGCACATCTGAGGCAGGACGACGGCTATGATCGGCGCGAGCGCGAGGGGGATTTGTGAACGAAGAATTTCCGGAACCCAGAGGCCTGAATCGTCGGCAGTTCGTCGCGGCCGCGAGCGCAGCGTTGGCCGTGGCGTCACCCGCGTCGGATGCTGCTGCCGCGCCGCCGCTCACCCTCACCACGCCGATGGCCACACCCGAGTGGGCCCGGCTTGAGCGCGAGCTGCTGCACGCCCACACCGAGGCCTGCGAGCGATTCCATGCCAAGTACTTCGACGAGCGCCATCACCTGCGCTGCTTCCCGCGCTGGGGGACCAATGACGGACCCGATGACGCCATCGAACATGTGAACGACTGGCCGCTGGTGCATGCGCTCGGCGGATCTGACCGCGTGCTGGAGCTGTATCGCGCAGTGTATGAAGGACACGTTCAGCAGTACGGCGCGCTCAAGACGCGCGAGGTGGAGATCGGCCGCCGCGGCATGTACGTGCGTGAGTTCCCGCCTCACATGGACTGGCAGCACATCAGCGAAGGGCTGTCGGTGTTCAATCTCATGGGTCTTTCCACGCCCGCCGATCCCGACCTGTTGCGCCGCACGCGCCGCTTCGCGGGCTTCTACGACGGCAGCGATCCACAGGCGCCCAACTACGATCGCAAGCATCGCGTGATCCGCAGCATGTTCAACGGCAGCCTCGGGCCTTTGATGCGGCCCACCACCGCGATGGACTGGGCCGGTGATCCGTTCGACACCACGGGCTTCGAACTCGTGCATGGCGAGCGGAACTTCGAGGAGTTCCTCGCGCACTTCGCCGAGTACACCGACACCGTCTGCGACAGCCCGCTCAACCTGCATGCCACCACACTCGGACTCAATGCCTATCTATTGACCGGCGAAAAGCACTGGCGCGACTGGCTGCTCGAGTACGTGGATGCCTGGGTGGCGCGGGCCGCGGCCAACGAGGACATCCTTCCTAGCAAGGTGGGCGCGGACGGCCGCTCGGGCGGAAAGAACGGGCCCTGGTATGGCGGTGTGTACGGCTGGGCTTTCAGCCCCGTCGTACCGCAAACCGGCAAGCGAGAGGATCGCAATCGCGTGCCCCGCTCCGTGGTCGCGTTCATGAATGCGGCGCTGCTCACGGGCAATGACAAGTACCTCGAGGTCTGGCGGCGACAGAACGCCGCGATCAATGCGCGGGCGAAGGAGATCGACGGGAAACTGTCGACGCCTCGCATGCACGGGCCGCAGGGCTGGTACAGCTACACGCCAGGGCCGTACCGGCTCAATGGATTCGAGATCTGGTACATGAGCATGAGCGCGCGCGACCGTGAGCTCGCCGGCTCGCATCCCTGGGTGGACTATCTCGAAGGACGCAACCCTTCATATCCGGTGACGGCGCTGCGTGCGTCGCTGGAGCGCATGCGCTTGCGCCTGGCTCAGGTGGATGCGGACGAGTCGACGCCCGAGAAACGGCTCGCCGACAACGCGCTGGAGTTCAATCCGGCGAGTGTGGTCTCACTACTTCAACTCACGCAGGGCGCGTTGCACATCGCCCGGCCGCCGTGGTCGCCCACTTCCCCGCATCAAGGGGGCGCGCCTTTGCATGCGCGATTGCGGTACTTCGACCCGGTGAAACGCCGCGCGGGATTGCCCGAGGATGTGGGCGCGCTCGTGGACACCATGACGGCCGAAAAGACCGGCGTGACGCTCGTGAACTTGAGCGCGAGTCAGGAGCGGGTCGTCACCGTGCAAGGCGGCGCGTATGGCGAGCATCAGGTCGTGGCTGTGAAGAGCGGTGAACAGACGCAGTCCGGAATCCGCCGCAGCTTCGAGGTGAGGCTCGCACCCGGCGCCGGCGCGCGGCTCGAGATCACGATGAAGCGTTATGCCGGCGCGCCGACGCTGAAGTTTCCCTGGTCCTGAAGGCGTTGGTCATGACGACACGGCGGGAGTTCTTGAGACGGACGGTGGCGGCTGGCGTCGCGGCCGCGCTTGCGGAGTCGGTGCGGGGTGCGCCCGACACCGATCGCGCTCGAGCCACGCGCACAGGCACTGCGCAGACGGTGCTGGGGGCGATCGACGCCTCCGAACTGGGCTTCACTCTCGCGCACGAACACCTCTCGAGTGCGCCAGGCGTTCTGGAAAGATGGCCGAAGGATTGGGGAGGCAGGCAGGGACTCGTCACCAGAGCAGTCGATCGACTTGGAGTCCTAGGGGCCGCCGGCGTCAGGACCGTCGTCGACCTGACCCCGTATGACGTCGGGCGGGACATCCGATTTCTCGAAGAAGTCTCGCGCCAGTCCGGGATGAACATCATCGCGTGCACCGGCCAGCGTTTTCTTCCGCCATCCGGGCGGCTCGCAATGCCCTCCCGAACGATTGGGGGCCTCGCCGAGTTCTTCAAGAAGGAAATCGATCGCGGCATCGACGGCACTAGCATCAAGGCCGGCGTCATAAAGATTGGAGTCGGTTCCAATCGCCCGACTTCTCTCGAAGCAGTGGGTTTACGCGCCGCCGCGCGGGCCTCTAAGGCGACGGGAGTGCCCATTCGTGTACATACCCACGCGGCGGAACGGCCCGGCGAGGCCGTCGCCGCCATCCTGGAAGAGGAAGGATTGGATCCTTCCCGCGTATCGTTGGATCACAGCGACGACAGCGGCGACCTGGACTTCTTGTCAGGCATGGCGAAGCGCGGTTACTCGCTCGGCATGGATCACCTCCATCGCGGGCTCTTGCCAGACGGCAAGCCTTCGTTCGACAGACGGGCGGAATGCATCAAGGCGATGATCGATGCCGGCTTCGCCGGCAAGCTGTTCCTCTCGACTGATTCGATGTTCGGCGGCTCGCTGCTTCCCGAGGAGACTCGTGAATGGCGAGAGAACCTCGATCCTCCGGAGGGAATGTTGTTCGTCGCTCACAACCTCCTGCCTCGACTTCGCGAGATGGGAGTCACCAACCAGCACATCCAGGTGATGACAGTCGAGAACCCCCAGGCCTTCTTCGCGAGACGCGCCTCGACGTGAAAGGCAGCGCCGTCGATCGACGGCACGCCCGCGAACCCGACTCAGGCCAATCGTTGCGCACGCTCGATGAGCGCCTTGAGCTCGTCCATCTCTTGCGGGCGCAGATCGATGAGCGGCGACCGCACCGGCCCCGCCGGCCGGCCCACGATCTTGCAGCCCGCCTTCACGATCGACACCGCATAGCCACGCGCGCGATTGCGGATCGCGATGTACGGCAGCACGAAGTCCTTGAGGTGGTGATGCACGGTCGCACGGTCGCCCGCCAACACCGCGCCGTGGAAGCGCAGCGCCCACTCCGGCATGAAGTTGAAGATGGCCGACGAATACGTCGTGATGCCGATCTCCTTGTACGGCAGCGCGAACGTCTCAGCCGTCGGCATGCCGCCGATGTACGTGAGGCGATCGCCCAGGCGACTGCGGATGCGCGTGAGCAGTTCGATGTCGCCCACGCCATCCTTGAAGCCCACCAGGTTCGGATTGCGTTCGCAGAGCTTGGCGAGCGTCTCGTCGTTGACGATGGCGTTGTCGCGGTTGTAGACGATCACGCCTATGGAGACGGACTTGCAGACCTTTTCGATGTGGTCGGCGAGGCCGTGTTGTTCGGAGTTCACGAGATATGGCGGCAATAGAAGGATGCCGTCGGCGCCGCGCTTCTCGACATCGCGAGCGATCTGGGTGGCGATGGCGGTGCCGTAGCCACAGCCGGCGATGACGGGGACCTTGCCGGCGGTTTCGGCGACGGCGGCGCCGACCACTTCGCCTACTTCGCTAGGCGCGAGGGAGAAGAATTCTCCGGTACCGCCTGCTGCGAAGACGCCGGCGATTTTGTGTTGGAGGAGCCAGGCAACGTGTTTGCGGTAGCTCGCCGCGTCGAACTGATCGCTCGAGTTGAAGTGCGTGACGGGGAAAGAAAGAAGGCCCGTGCCGATGCGGCTGGCCATGTCGGAAGGTTTGAGAGCCATTGTTCGTCCCTGTGAGTTTCCCGCGCGCCGCGACGATGGCGCGGACAGATAATTCTGTCAAACGCGCGCCATTCAGTTGGCCTTAAGCCGTCGGCTCGTAGATTCACTACCAAGGCAACGGAGTGACGAACATGGCGACGCAGATGGAAATCAATGAGTCCCGGGAGATCTTCGACCTCGTCGATCTGAACGGCGACGGATTCATCGATCACCATGAATTCCACGTGCTGCTCAACGTGCTGGACGGGGATGTGTCGCGTGCGGAGAGCGAGCTGGATTTCGAAGTCGCGGATACGGCCGGCGATGGTTACATCGAGTTCAAGGAGTTCGTCGCGTGGTGGACGAACTAACAAGGTCGATGGCGACGAGCGAAGTGGCGCCCCCGGCCGGAGTTGAACCGACGACCTACCGCTTAGGAGGCGGTCGCTCTATCCACTGAGCTACGGGGGCGCGCGGCAGTGATATTAAACGAAGGGTCTTGGGTGACGGAGAACGAAGTTCTTCGCATCACGGACCCGGCCAAAGGCCGGGTTTGATTTCGCTTTCCGCCGGAGGCGGTAAATGGTGGAGCGGAAGGGGATCGAACCCTCGACCTTCGCATTGCGAACGCGACGCTCTCCCAGCTGAGCTACCGCCCCACACCTAGAAACCGATCCCGGAGGGCTCCGGGAAGGCGCGGGATTGTATGGAAACCGCGCGCGGCTGTCACGGCCTGCTGATGCCTTTTCCGACTGGTCCACACCGCCGAATCACTCTTATTATCAAGCGCATGCTTGACATCAACGACCGGGCCCCGGAATTCACGCTTCCTGACCAGGACGGTCACGACATTTCCCTGACTGCCCTGCTCTCGGATGGGCCGGCAATCCTCTATTTCTACCCGGCGGACTTCACGCCCGGGTGCACACGCGAGGCCTGCTCGATCCGGGATCTGCACCGGGAATTGACGCGGGCGGGCATCACGGTGGCGGGCATCAGTCCGCAGAGCCCGGAGAGCCACAAGCGCTTCCGCGAGAAACACAGCCTGCCGTTCACGTTGCTGGCGGACGAGAAGAAGGATGTGATCAAGATGTTCGGCGTGAATGGTCCGCTGGGATTCTGGGTGCAGCGGGTGACCTACCTGGTGGACCAGAACCGGACGATCAAGGGGCGCGTGAAGGCGCACTTCTCGATTGGCGAGCACGAGGACTTCATCAAGAACGCGATCGAGCTGCGGAAAGCGGCGGCGGTGGGGAGCTAGTACTTCAACCGCAGCACCGACGCCCGGCCGATCGAGGGCACGGTCACCACGTAGAGGGTGTCGAATTCCTCTTCGCCGATGGGCGGCACACCCTCGGGCTTGTTCTTGGTCAGCGCGGCGACGATCTCGGGCACGGTGTTGCTGTGGCCGACGACGAGCGCGCGCCCTCCCCGATTTTCACGCAATACCTGGCGCGCCAGATCCTGGGAGCTGGTCTTGGCCGCGACGACCACGGGGGTGAGCTCGAGGCGCTGGGCGACGCCAGCGGCGGTCTGCTGGGTGCGGCGGGTGTCGGTGACGTAGATCTTCTTGATGCGCCCGAAGGTGTTGGCGTCACCGAACATGAACGCGAGCCGGCTGGCGCGGATCTCGCCCTGCGGCGAGAGCGGCGCGTCGGAGATGGCGCCCAACTGCTTCTCGGCGTGGCGCACGAGCACGATCACCGTGGTGTTCACCGAGTGCCAGTACGTGAACGCGCCGGCCAGCACGACGAACCCGGCCAGGGCTAACAACCAGATCGGCGCGAGGAAGGGCCGGCGGCGCCGCATCAGCGACGGCGATTCGGGCGGCGATTCCAGGGTGGCGTTCATGGGGCGCGATGATAAGCCGAATCGGTGGCGGGCATGAAAAAGGCCCGCCCTCTTTCGAGAGCGGGCCTGTTTGTCGACTCGGAGGACTCTGACCCCTTTTCCAGGAAATGGGGTCTGACCCCATTAGCCAGCGGCGGGAGCAGGTGCCGCGGCGGTCGCCGGGATGTCATCCCCGAAGTACGGATCGATCGGCTGGATCGTGCCGTCGTCGTTGTACTTGATCTCCACCGGCTGCTTGATGTTGCGCAGGTGGGTCTGGCCATTCGACACCTGGCTGTCGTGGTAGAAGAGGTACCACTTGCCATCCACTTCGACGATCGAGTGGTGATTGGTCCAGCCCAGCACCGGGTGCAGGATCGTGCCCTTGTAGGTGAACGGTCCGTACGGGCTCTTGCTCATCGCGTACGCGATCAGGTGCGTGTCACCCGTGGAGTACGAGAGGTAATAGTTGCCCTTGTACTTGTGGATCCAGGGTGCCTCGAAGAAGCGGCGGCTGGTGTCGCCCGAGAGGATCGGCTTGCCCGCCTCGTCGACGATCTTCACATCCTTGGGCTTCTCGGCAACCTCGAGCAGATCGTCCTGCAGGCGCGCGACCTTGGGCAGCAACGCGGGCTGATCCGCGGCCGGCTGGGCCTCGTCGTCCGCTTTGTACTCGCCCGACTTCCAGCGCTGGAGCTGACCACCCCAGATGCCGCCGAAGTACAGGTAGTACTTGCCGTCGTCGTCCTTGTAGACCGAGGGGTCCATCGAGAACGTCTGCTTCATCGGCTCGGGCTGCGCCTTGAACGGACCGGCCGGGTTGTCAGCCACCGCCACGCCGATGCGGAACACGTCCTGTTTGTCCTTCACGGGGAAGTACAGGTAGTACTTGCCGTTCTTCTCGGTCGCGTCCGGCGCCCACATCTGGCGGCCGGCCCACGGGACGTCCTTCACATCCAGCGCCACGGGATGAACCGTCGCGGGACCGTTGATCGAATCCATCGAGATGGGCTGGTAGTCGCGCATCGCGAAGTGGCTGCCGAGATCGTCCTGCGGGATGCCGGCTTCGTAGTCGTGCGAGCCGTAGATCCAGATCTTGCCGTTGAACACGTGCGCCGACGGATCGGCGGTGTAGATCTCGGTGACCAGCGGCTGCGTGAGGAACTGCGCCGGATCGAGGGCCTTGGGCGCCTCGGCAGCCGGGGCGGCATCAGCAGCCGGCGGCGGGGGCGCCTCTTCCTTCTTCGAACAGGCGGCTAGAAAAATTGCAGACGCGGCGATCGTGGAGATCGCTGCGAGTTTGGAACGTTGCATGGTTCGCGCTCTCTATTAACGGAAGGGTCCGCGGGGCGGAACTTACCATGGCACCGAAAATGGGGACATTCACCGGTTTGAGGAACTGGGGATGGGGCTCACCCTGGGCACGGCCTGATCCGGGCTTGCTCGCGCGGCTCGTCAGGAGCGAGCACCCCCATGGAACGAAGAATGGGGGTGCCCTCGTCGCCGGCTATGCGCGCTTCATCTTTCCACGGTATCGCTGAAAGGAAGGCGGTTCCCGCGCGCATGTACGCCGGCTCCTCGGTGCTCGCTATTCCTCGCCGCGCGAGCAAGCCCGGATCAGGCCGCGCCTAGCGAGGTCCGCGCTCCGATTTCCGGAAAACCGTGAGTGCCACCATGCAAGTGGTCAAGGCATCACGGCCAGCACCAGCTTCGCCGGTCGCGGGGCGGCCGTGAAAGCGCCGCTGCCCGCGGGTTCGGGCTGTTGAACCCACACATAACCGGCTTGCGCCGCCGCAATATCGAACTGGAGCTTGCGACCTTCGTACACGATATCGCCGACGATGCGCGCCGGACGATCGAGGTACAACAGCATCCACCGCGAACCCGTCGCCGGGTCTAACCACTCGGCCGTGCCGAGTGGTGTGATCCCGTCCACCGGCATTACGAACGGCAATAGCCGCGCCACGCGTGCGTTCGCCGGCTCGATGGTCATCCACTGCTGGCTGAACTGCGTGGGCACGAGCGCCTTCTCGAGCAGCGCGCCGGACTCGTTGAGATTCAGCGTGAAGGTGCGGTCGGAGTTGAGCACGACGGGTGTGATCTCCCCGCCGTTCGGGGAGCCGTAGAGATCGCCGACGATGTACGGCGCCCACAGGCGCATCGGCAGCTTCGGCGCATCGCGTGGCGTCTTGCCATCGGCGGCGACGAACACCACTTCCGACGACAGGATCAGATCCACGTTCTCGGGCTGCGGCGGCGGCTCGCTCTTTCCGCAAGCGGCCAGCATCAGGACCACGGGCAGCACGAGGGCTGCCATCATCGACTTCGAACCCCTCATGGGGCAGCGATTCTAGCGGCTGATGGAACCGCTACACGCCGAGCCAGTGGTTTTGCGACGCGCATCGTCCTTAATATGTCCGCCACCCCAACCGGAGCCTCGCCATGGTCCTCGTCATCCTGCTCGTGCTCGCGCTGTTCGTGATCCAGACGCTGCTACCGAATCGCTTCCGCGAACCGGGCGAGGAAGGCAGCGTCAAGGCGGCGCTCGGACCTCGCGACAATCCCCCGCCCTACACCGTCATCGGCGGCCGCGCCGCGCGCGCACTCGCGAACATGCAGGAAGCGCTGCCGGTGTTCCTGGCGCTGGCGCTGCTGAATCTCATCGTGGGTACGGCCGCGGACACGGCCATCACCGGCGCCTGGATCTTCTTCCTGGCGCGGCTGGTCTACGTGCCGGCCTATCTCTCGGGTATCACCGGCCTGCGCACTCTGGTCTGGGCCGTGAGCTGGGTGGGCCTCGCGCTGCTCGTCGCACCACTGCTCAGCAAAGTCTGAAATCCCCAGCGTGAAAAAGAGAAAGCCCCGGGAGACCGACTCCCGAGGCCTCTCAACCACCAGAAACACTGCAGCTCAGGACGTCTGCTTCTCGGCTTCGCGTTCCTGCTTCTGCTGATCGCGGATCAGCATGCGATCCGCCTTCATCTGCTTCATGTCGATGGGCCGGATCTCGCCGATCAGACAGCGGTCGCGTCCGACGATCACCTTCTCGAACCTATCCACCGTGTTGGCGGTGGAGGTCACGGCGATGGTGTTGGCGAACTGCAGATCCGGGCAATAGCCGTTCACGGTCAGCAGATAGGACTTGTTGAGTCCCGCGTGGACCACGAGCTGGTCCTTGGACACGGCCGACCATCCGTCGAAATCGTTCATGTAGAACGACTTGACCGGCTCGCCCGCGTACTCGGCGTAACTGAGCTTGGGACCTGTGGCGCAGCCCGCCAGCGCGGCCACCGCCAACAGTCCCGTGAACATCGCTTTCATGTTCGTGTTCATGACTACCTCTTGCGAAATACGACCCACTGCCGTGAGTGGAGTTCCGGCGGCGCCGGGTTCCCCCAAGAAACGTAACCAGACTCGAGCGACGTTCAGCTTACATTCAGCGCGCCGTCTCCGCAGGCGGGATTTCGAGCTTCTCGCCGACCAGCCGCCGGATGACCACGTAGAACAGCGGCGCCAGCAACACGCCGAGGATGGCCGCCGACAACATGCCGCCGGTGACGCCCACGCCCAGTGCACGACGCGCGTTGGCGCCGGCGCCGGAAGCGAACACCAGCGGCAATACGCCCAAGATGAAGGCGAAAGACGTCATCAAAATAGGGCGAAGTCGCAGACGGGCGGCCTCGATCGTCGCTTCGTACAGCGGAACGCCCCGCTTCTGCTCCTCGAGCGCGAACTCGACGATCAGGATGGCGTTCTTGGCCGATAGACCGATGATGGTGATCAGGCCGACCTTGAAGAACACGTCGTTGGGCATACCCGCGATCATCGCGGCCAGCACCGAGCCGATGATGCCGACGGGCACGATGAGCAACACCGCGATGGGAGTGGCCCAGCTTTCGTACAGCGCGGCCAGGCACAGGAACACCACGAGGATGGACAAGGCGAACAACATCGGCGCTTCGGCGCCCGACAATCTTTCCTGGTAGGACTGGCCCGCCCAGTCGAACGCGAAGCCCGGCGGCAGATCCTCACGCACGATGCGCTCCACCTCGTCCATGGCCTGGCCCGAACTCATGCCGGGCGCGGGACCACCGTTGAGGTTGATGGCGGGGAAGCCGTTGAAGCGCGCCTGCGCGGGCGGCGCCACCGACCAGTTGGAACGCACCACGGACGACAGTGGCACCATGCCATCGTTGTTGATGTCGTCGCCGGCGAACGCGAAGCGGTTCGTGGTCGAGTCCGTCCCGGCCGGTAGATAGAACCGGCTGAACGAGTTCTCGTCCATGCGGAACGGCGCGTCGGCCTGCATGGTCACGCGCAACACGCGGCCTTCGAACATGAAGTCGTTGACGTACACGGGCGCGAGCATGAGCTGCATGGCCGTGTACACATCCGTGATCGAGAGCCCCATGGACTCCGCCTGCGTGCGATCCACGGACACGTTGAGCTGCGGCGCGGGCGGCAGTTCGTTCGGCTGCATGGTGCCGATGTACGGGTTGCCCTGCGTGGCCTTGCCGAGCATCGCGCCCATGGCGCCGTACAACGCCGGCCTGCCCTGCGCGGAACGGTCCTCCAGCCAGAAGTCGAAGCCGCCGAACTGGCCGAGACCCGCGACCGTCGGGAAGTTGGCGAAGAACGCCATGCCGTCGCGCGTACTCATGAAGGCCATGCCATTGGCCCACTCGATGAACTCGGTCGCACTGGCGTCGCGATCCGCATAGTCCTTCAGCTTGATGAAGAACATGCCGACGCTCTCGCCGCTGCCGATGAAGCTGAAGCCCGTGACCTCGAACACCGAGTGCACGGCTTCGTTCTGCTTGAGTTTGGCGCTGACGTCGCGCATGAACTCGCGCGTGCGCGGCTGGCTCGTGCCCGGCGGCATCATGACCATGCCGATGGCGAAGCCCTGGTCTTCATCGGGCACGAAGCTGCCCGGCACCCGCATGAACGCAAAGCCACCGAGGACCAGCAGCACCAGGAAGGCGCCCAGCCAGATGCGCTGGTGGCGGATGCTGAAGCGCACGGACCGTAGATAGGTGCCCTGCGTCTTCTCGTAGCTGCGATTGAACAGCGCGAAGAACCTGTTCTCCTTCATGTGCTCGGGCCGCAGCATCGTGGCGCAGAGCGCCGGCGTCAGCGAGAGCGCGAGGAACGCGGAGAAGCCCATCGAGATGGCGATCGTCAGCGCGAACTGCTGATAGATCATGCCCACCGAACCGGACTGCAACGCGCTGGGGATGAACACCGCCGCCAGCACCACGGAGATCGCGATGATGGGGTTGGTGATCTGCGTCATCGCCTTGCGCGTGGCTTCCTTCGGATCGAGATGTTCCTCGCGCATGATGCGTTCGACGGATTCGATCACGACGATGGCGTCGTCGACCACGATGCCGATGGCCAGCACCATGCCGAACAAGGTGAGCTGATTGATCGAGAAGCCGAACAGCGCCATGCCGATCATCGCGCCCATGAGCGCGACGGGCACGACGAGCGTGGGAATGATCGTGGCGCGGAAGCTCTGCAGGAACACCAGCATCACGATGAACACCAGCACCACGGCGATGATCAGCGTGATCACCACTTCATGGATGGCCGAGTCGATGAAGATGGTCGCATCGAACGGCAGGAACCATTCCACGCCCGGCGGGAACGAGCGCTGCAGCTCGTTCATGCGCGCCTCGACGTTCTCCGCCACTTCGAGCGCGTTGGCGCCCGGTGAGAGCAGGATGCCGAAGCCGCCGACGGGCTGGTTGTCCAGACGCACGTCGAACGCGTAGTTGGACAAACCCAGGTCGACACGCGCCACGTCCTGCAGGCGAACACTCGTGCCATTGGGCTCGGTGCGCAGGATGACGTTCTTGAATTCGTCGATGCTGCTGAACTGGCCTTCGGCCGAGACCGGCGCCACGACCTGCTGGCCTTCGACGGCCGGCTGCGAACCGAGAGCACCCGTGGCGAACTGCACGTTCTGGCCGCGCACTTTCGCGACGACGTCCGCGGCGCTCAACTTGAACGAGCGCAGCTTGTCCGGATCCAGCCAGATGCGCATGGAGTACTCGGCGCCGAACTGCTCGGTGCGGCCCACGCCGGGAATACGCGAGATCGGATCCAGCACCTGCGCCGCGACGATGTTGTTGAGCACATCGGAAGGAACGCTGTTGTCCTTGGAGCGCAAGCTCACGGCCATGAGGAAGCCGGAGTTCACCTTCGCCACCTGCAGGCCCTGCAGTACCACGTCGCGCGGCAGGCGCGGTTCGGCGAGCGCCACGCGGTTCTGCGTCTGCACGGCCGCGATGTCCGGATCCGTGCCGGTCTCGAACACCAGCGTGATCGAGCCCGCGCCATTCGACGACGATGATGAGAAATACATCATGTTGTCGATACCGGTGAGCTGCTGCTCGATCACCTGGATGACCGTGCGCTCCACCGTGTCCGCGTTCGCACCCGGGTAGGAGGCGTTGATGGACACCTGCGGCGGCGCCACGTCCGGATAGGCCTCGGCCGGCAACGTGCGGATGGCGAGCACGCCGCCCAGGGAGATCAGGATCGCGATCACCCAGGCGAATACCGGGCGGTCGATGAAGAATTGCGCCATGGAGTGTTAGCTCGCGGTGCTGATGTTCTAACTAGCGGTGGATCGGACCGGAGGCAGGCTCAGGCTGCCGGGGCCGCTTCGGCTTCGGGCTGCGGTGCGGCGGGAGCGGCCGGCGCTTCGGGAGCGGCTGGCGCGGCGCCTTCCGGCGCCTTCTCACCCGGAGCCGGCGTGCCGGGCGCCGGCACGACTGCCGCCTTCGCCGGCGCGCCCGGCTGCACCTTCTGCAGGCCGGAGACGATGACCTGGTCGCCGTCTTCGATACCGCTCGAGATCACCCAGTCGTTGTCGACGGTGCCCACGGTCTCGACGCGCTTCTGCGCGACCATGCCGTCCTTGCCGACGACCAGCACGAACGGACCCTGGCCGTCACGCTGCACGGCGAGCTGCGGAACACGGAAGCCCTTGTTGAGCGTGCCGGCGGTAAGACGCACGGTGACGTACGCGCCCGGGAGCAACGTGCGATTCGGATTCGCGATCTTGCCGCGGAACGCCACGGAGCCCGTGGTCGGATTCACGGTGTAGTCGGCGAAGTCCAGCGTGCCCTTCTCTTCATAGAGCTGTCCGTCGGGACGCTTGATGCGGATCTCGGCGAGATTGCCCGCGGCCAGCGTCACCGCGCCCGCGGCCTGCGCGCGCTGCAGACGCTCGAACTCCGTGGACGGCTGATCGAAGAACACGAACAAGGTGTCGATGTTTTCGATCGTGGTGATCAGCGTGGCCTCGCCCTGACCGACGAGCGCGCCTTCGAGCACGCGCATCTGGCCGGCGCGGCCGGAGATCGGCGCGGTGATCGTGGCGTAACCCACATTGATGCGCGCGGTCTGCACCTGCGCGCGCGCGGCGGACACCTGCGCGGCGGTGGTGCGCTCGAGCGCTTCCGCGTCGTCGAGCTGCATGCGCGACACGAGGTTCTGCTTCGCGAGCTCGCGGTTGCGATTCGCGGCGACCTTGGCGTTCGTGGCGGACGCCTCGGCCTGCTCGAGCTGCGCGGTGGCCTGCGCGAGCGCGGCACGGTACGGCGCCGGATCGATGATGACCAAGGGCTCGCCTTCCTTCACGAAGCTGCCCTCTTTATATAGGCGCTTCTGGAGAACTCCGGGCACGCGGGCCCGGACGTCCGACGCGCGCGTAGGGGCAAGGCGTCCGGACGCTTCGCGCACGATCGGCACTTCGTGGGCACGAGCGACGATCACACCGACTTCCGGCGGCGGCGGTGCACCACCCTGCTGCTCCTTGGAACATGCGGCGACAAACAACGCAGCCGCGACCGCGGCGATCAGTACACGTGATTTCATTTTCTTCTGGGGCCAGCGGGAGTTGCGGGGGGCCGCTGGCAAGGGGCGCTAGTCTAGCGCAGCGTTCCCGGGATTCTGCAATGAAGTGTCACGACCGGAAGAGCCGCGTGTACTGGATTTCATGACGTCCGCTCGCCACCGCGCTCAGTGCGGTAGAGATGCCGATATCTTCGTCCCGTATATCGACAGCCTGTGCGCTGTATGCGGCAACCCGTGGAATGAGCGCATGAAGTAGGCGCTGTCCGGCACTCTGGCCCAGCGGAATGAGTTTGACCGCGGCCAGCACCTGGTTCTCCACCCAGGTCCAGGCATAGGTTTCAGTCGCCGAACTCGGCTCTATGCGCCACTGCGCACAGGCGAATGCGAACGCGGTTGCATGCGCGACTCCCCCTTTCGGGAGATGCCCCGAAAAACTTTCCGTGCGCAACTCCAGCTCGGCGAGAACACGGATCAATGCGCCGCCAAGATGTCGATCCTCGGCGCGAAGTTCTTCGGTCTCGCGGCACGCAATCAAAAAAGAGTTCCACCGCTGCACTGCGGCGATGTCGTCCTGTCGCCAGGCGGCCAGCAGGCGAATCAGCACGGGCAGATCCAGCGTGGCGATGCTCGCGCCCGCGATGCCGCCTATCCACTCGAGCGCGGTGGCTTCGTCGCCAACCCATCCCGCTTCACACGCGTATTCGAGCCCTTGCGAGAAATGAAAGCCGCCGATCGGCAGCGCCGGGCTCGCCAGGTGCAGCATCCGCAGCAGCGCGGACGACTGCGCTCCGGAAGCCGCCTCAACCGTGGGGATGGGGATGTGAGTGCGCGTGCGAGTTCGCATGGGCATGAGACACATAGGCGCCGCCTTCGGGCTCGAAGGGAGCGAGCTCCACCCGCACCTCGAGGCCGAAGCCGCGAAGCATGTCATCGAGCACGTGGTCGTGCTGATAACGCAGCCATCCGGCGCCTATCTGCAACGCGACGTGGCGATTGCCGAGGTGATAACAGGCGCGTGCGAGCAGCAGCACGTTGTCGGTGAATACCGTGGAGACGGACTCGCTCGACGCTTCGACTTCGATCACCCGCCCATCGTCGGAGAGCAGCAGGTCGCCGTTGCGCAGGATGGTGCCACGCTCGAGGAAGAGCCCCACTTCTTCGCCGTTGTCGAGCACGGATCGCAGGCGGCTCTTCGAGCGCTCACCGAAAGGCAGGCGCAGGCGCCGCTCGGGCGCGCGGGGATGATCGATCGACCGGTCGAGCTTGAGGTTGACCTTGAGCATGTTCAGAACAGGAAGTACTTCTGCGCCAGCGGCAATACGGTGGCAGGTTCGCAGGTGAGCAATTCGCCGTCCGCGCGCACCTGGTAGGTCTGCGAATCCACTTCGATCTTCGGCTGCAGATCGTTGTGGATGAGATCCTTCTTGCGGATGGCCCGCGTGTTCTTGACGGCCACGAGCCGCTTGCGCAGGCCTAACTTCTCCGCCATGCCGGACTCCAGACCCGCCTGCGACACGAAGCTCACGCAAGTGCCTGCGCGCGCGCCGCCCAGGGCGCCGAACATCGGCCGGTAATGCACCGGCTGCGGCGTGGGGATGGACGCATTCGGATCGCCCATGGGTGCGGCCACGATCATGCCGCCCTTGATGATCATCGCGGTTTTGGCGCCGAAGAACGCCGGCTTCCAGAGCACGATGTCCGCGAGTTTGCCCGTCTCGATCGAGCCCACCTCGTGCGCGATCCCATGCGCGATCGCGGGATTGATCGTGTACTTGGCGATGTAGCGTCTGGCGCGGAAGTTGTCGTGGCGCGCGCTGTCGTTCGCGAGCGCTCCGCGCTGTACCTTCATCTTGTGCGCGGTCTGCCACGTCCGGGTGATGACTTCGCCGATCCGCCCCATGGCCTGCGAGTCGCTGGACATCATGGCCATCGCGCCGATGTCGTGCAGGATGTCCTCGGCGGCGATGGTTTCACGGCGGATGCGCGATTCGGCGAAAGCCACGTCTTCGGCGATGCCCGGATCCAGGTGGTGACAGACCATGAGCATGTCGAGATGTTCATCGACCGTGTTGACGGTATAGGGACGCGTGGGATTCGTGGAGGACGGCAACACGTTCGCCTCGCCCACGGCCTTGATGATGTCGGGCGCGTGGCCGCCACCGGCGCCCTCCGTATGGAACGTGTGAATGGCGCGGCCCTTGAACGCCGCCAATGTGTCCTCGAGGAATCCCGATTCGTTGAGCGTATCGGTATGGATGGCGACCTGGATGTCGTATCGATCCGCCACGTTGAGGCAGTTGTCTATGGCGGCAGGCGTCGTGCCCCAGTCCTCGTGCAGCTTCATGCCCATCACGCCGGCCTCGACCTGCTCGGCCAGCGGCAGCGGTAGTGAGGCGTTGCCCTTGCCCAACAATCCGAAGTTCATCGGCAGATCCTCGAGCGCCTGGTACATGCGTCCGATGTACCAGGGGCCGGGTGTGCACGTGGTGGCGCTGGTGCCGGCCGCCGGGCCGGTGCCGCCGCCGATCATCGTCGTGACGCCCGACATCAATGCATCGTCCACCTGCTGCGGACAGATGAAGTGGATGTGCGAGTCGATGCCGCCCGCGGTGGCGATGAGGCCCTCGCCCGCGATGATCTCCGTGCCCGCGCCGATCACGATGTCGACGCCGGGTTGGACGTCGGGATTGCCGGCCTTGCCGATGCCCGCGATGCGGCCGTTCTTGATGCCGATGTCGGCCTTGACGATGCCCCAGTGATCGAGGATCAGCGCGTTGGTGATGACGGTGTCGGCGACCATATCCGCCGGACGCTGGCTCTGGCCCATGCCGTCGCGGATCACCTTGCCGCCGCCGAACTTCACCTCCTCACCGTAGATGGTGTGGTCGCGCTCGACTTCGATGAGTAGTTCGGTGTCGCCCAGACGGATGCGATCGCCGGTGGTGGGGCCGTACATCTCGGCATAGGCGCGGCGGTCGATGCGGCTCACTTGAGCGCCCCCATGATCTGGCCATCGAAGCCGTAGACCATGCGCTCGCCGGCGAAAGCCACGAGCTCCACTTCGCGTTCCTGGCCGGGCTCGAAACGCACGGCCGTGCCGGCGGCGATGTTCAGTCGAAAACCTTTCGTAGGCGCACGATCGAAGCGCAGCGCGCGATTGGTCTCGAAGAAGTGATAGTGAGAGCCCACCTGGATGGGGCGGTCACCGGTGTTGGCGACTTTCACCTTGAGTGTCGGGCGGCCGACGTTGATGTCGATGTGGCCAGGCTCGCAGAACATTTCGCCGGGGATCATGGGTGAGTTCTCGAGTGGCCGTCAGACGATGGGATGGTGCACGGTCACGAGTTTCGTGCCGTCGGGGAACGTGGCTTCCACCTGCACTTCGGGGATCAGCTCCGGCACTCCGTCCATGACGTCGGCGCGCGAGAGCACGGTGGTGCCGTAACTCATGAGCTCGGCGACGGTTCGGCCGTCGCGTGCGCCTTCGAGGATGGCGGCGGAGATCATCGCCACGGCCTCCGGGTAGTTGAGCTTGAGGCCGCGCGCCTTGCGGCGTTCCGCGACCAGCGCGGCCGTGAAGATGAGTAGTTTGTCTTTCTCGCGCGGAGTCAGTTCCATGGTTCAGGTGTTCCAGATGCGCGGCTGAACCGCGTCTCGTCCGATGATGCCAGGGCGCAGCGCGCGCCAGGCGGCGATGAAGAGGTGGCGAAGCGGCTCGGCCTGCGCGGTCAGCGCGCGGAGCACGAGCACGCCGTCGACGAGGGACACCGCGGCGCAGGGGTGATCGGCGATGAGATCGCGGATGATCTCGACGTGTTCACGCGTGGCGGGAGTCGCAAGCATCGTGCCGACGGCCTCATGACCCGCGAGGCCCCATTGCGCGGCGCGCGCATTCGATTGGCCTTTGAGGCGAAGGCGGTCGATGAATTTGGGGTCACTCCCCCCACCTTCTTTTGAAGAAGGCTGGCAAAAGGGGTCCGGCTTCAACGGCACGGCGGCCGCATCGCGCGAGGACCAGAGCTCGAGATCGCGGCGTAGCGTGCCGGTATCGAAAGGTTCGCCGCGCGCCGGCAATCCCAGGCAGTTGATCTCCCAGCCGATGAACTTCGACGCCGCATCCACGTGCACGCGCGTCGCAGCGCGCACTTCAGCGGCGCGGTAGAAAATGTTCTCCTGCGGCAGCCATTCGAGCGTCGCGCCGGCGGCGCGCAGCTCCTGCGTCTGCGATGAGAGGCGGCCATCGCAACGATAGAACTTGGTAGCCGCAGGCGTGGTGATCAGCGCGTGTGCGCCCGCGTCCACCTGCACGTCGATGCGCAGCTCATCGCCGCCCACCACGCCGCCGGGCGGATGCACGAGATAGACGTGGCAAGGATCGCAAGCCGCCATACCTTCCGGATGAAAGGGCCGCTGCACGACGAGCGGCCCCACGTGGCGACGTTCGGCGAGGCGCGTCGGACCGAGGTCGGCGTTGAATCGCAGACGCAACTCCGCCTGCCAGCCACGAAGCTCGGGCCGGGTCGCACTCTGGGTCATGAGGTTCGACCCCTTTTGCCAGCCAATGGGGAGTGGCCCCAATTCACATCACACCGTGAGGTGCTGGTGAACGAGGTCGTCGGTCAACGCGGCGATGGCGCCGGTGCTGACGATGCGGCCCTTGTCGATGATGCGGAACTCGCTCGCCACACGGCGCGCGAACGGCAGTTTCTGTTCCACTAGCAGCACGGTGAGTTTCGCCTCGCGGTTGAGGCGCAGGATGATATCGCCGATCTCGTGCACGATGTTGGGCTGAATGCCTTCGGCGGGTTCGTCGAGGATGAGCAGCTTGGGGTCGAGCACCATGGCCCGGCCGATGGCCAGCTGCTGTTGCTGGCCACCGGACAGATCGCCTCCCCGCCTCTTCATCATTTTCTTGAGCACCGGGAACCACTCGAAGATGTGCTCGGGAATCTCGCGGATGCGCGGCCCGCGGCGCGAGCCCATGCCGATGCGCAGGTTCTCCTCCACCGTGAGCTGCGAAAAGATCTCGCGGCCTTGCGGCACGTACGCGATGCCGAGTCGCGCGCGGCGATCCGCCGCGAGCTTCGCGATGTCGACGGCCTCGCCACCCAGTCCGTAGGACATCGCACCCGATGTCGTCGGCAACAATCCCATGAGGCATTTGAGCAGCGTGGTCTTGCCCATGCCATTGCGGCCCATGAGACAGGTGCACGAACCTTCGGGCACCTCCATGTCGATGTCCCAGAGGATGTGGCTGCCGCCGTAGAACTGGTTGAGATTCCGGATGGACAGCATCTGACTACCCTTGCGCCTCGCCGAGATAGACCTCGCGCACCTTGGGATGCGACTGCACGTAGTCCATGTTGCCCTCGGCCAGCACGGATCCTTCGTGCAGCACCGTGACCGTGCGCGCGATGGAGCGCACGAACTCCATGTCGTGCTCGACCACCACCACGGAATGTTTGCCGGCCAGTGAGAGCAGCAGCTCCGCGGTTCGCTCTACTTCCTGAGGCGTCATGCCCGCCACGGGCTCGTCGACGAGCAGCAGCCGCGGGTCCTGCATGAGCAACATGCCGATCTCCAGCCACTGCTTCTGGCCATGCGAGAGGATGCCGGCGATGAGATCCCGCTGATCCTTCAGGCCGATCGTGACCAGCACTTCATCGATGCGCGAGCGTTGGCTACCGGTGAGCGGCTTGAACAGGGTCGACCAGACACTCTTGTTGCCCGCGGCCGCGAGAGCCAGGTTTTGCAGGACGCTGTGGTGTTCGAAGACCGTTGGTTTCTGGAATTTGCGGCCAATGCCCGCCTCCGCGATTTCAGGTTCCTTGAGCGTGAGCAGATCCGTCGTGGTGCCGAACCACGCGCTGCCCGAATCCGGGCGCGTCTTGCCGGTGATCACGTCCATCATCGTCGTCTTGCCGGCGCCGTTCGGGCCGATGATGCAGCGAAGCTCGCCCGCGTCGATGTACAGCGTGAGGTTGTTGAGCGCACGGAAGCCGTCGAAGCTCACGGTGATGTCTTCGACGTAGAGGATGGTGCCGTGTGAGGAATCGCCCGGCATGGGCCGATCGGAACCGGTGCCTGCGCCGAATACCTTCTGCCAACCTTGTTTGACAGCCCTCGCCGCGTTCATGCCGGTACCTCGGAGGTCTTCGCGGGCGCCACCGGCGGCGCGGGCGGCACCTTTGGTTTCGCGCCGAATCGATCCAGTAGGCCGACCACACCGCGCGGCAGGAACAGCGTCACCACCACGAACAGCAGTCCGAGCGCGTACAGCCAGAATTCCGGCAGCGCCGCAGTGAAGAAGCTCTTCGCGTAATTCACGATGACCGCACCGGCCACGGCGCCGTACAACATCTGTCTCTTATACACATCTCCGAGCCCACGAGACTTCAA
>JBKPPO010000320.1:0-7167 GCA_046733635.1 Pseudomonadota bacterium
AGCCAGGCCTCGGCGGCCGCGCTGTCCGGCTCGACGTTCACGCCGAGCATGGTGAAGCCCATGGCTTTGTACTTCTTGTGGATGTCTTCGAGCAGCGGCATTTCCTGCCGGCACGGGCCGCACCACGTGGCCCAGAAGTTGATCATCACCACCTGGCCCTTGAACTGGGCGAGGTCGATGGCCTTGCCGCCGCGGCCGGAGAGCTGGAAGCCCGGAGCCGGACCGGTGGAAGAGGCGGCGAAAGCGGCGGACGCGCACATGGCGACCAGGGCTAAACCCTTGGCGATTCCTTTCAAGCTGGTGCGTGTGGACAACATGGCAACTCCGTCAGAAGAAGACGGTCGCGCTGAGCACAGTCTCTATGTTGTTGGTGACCTTGGTCTCGCCTAACAAGTCGGAGTCGAACACGCGGTCCTGCACTCCGAGCGAGATAGCCAGCCAGTCCGTCGGCAACACGCGGTAACCCGCGCCGAAGTTGAGAGTGAGCCGGTTGTCGCCGGCAAACTTCACGCTACCGATTCCACCCAACAGGTAGAAACTACTGTTCATGGCGAGTTTGCGACCGAGGAAAACCTCGCCTGGGAGGAAGTTGTAGCCCAGGGAGAGGCTGTAATACGTGAAGCGTCTCTCATCTCCGGTCAGCAGCTCGATGTCGCCAGCCAGCGTCTCGAAACTGGTTCTTCCCGCAGTGGATTGCCCTAGATCGGCGCGGAAGAAGAAATCTTCTGTCACATGGTAGGAGAGCTGGGCGGCCATCGTGGAGTTGGTGCCGAAGTCCTCGATGGACAGGAAGCCCGCACCGACGCCGACTTCCCAGTTCTCGTTGTCGATCTTCGGCCGCTTGATCTTGCGGCGCGCCACGTTGGGTTCGATCACGCGCGGCGGCGTGACGTCCTGGTCCTCGGCTTCTTCTTCAGCCGCCTCGGCGTCGGTCTGCTGTTCTTCGACGCGGTCCTTGCTCCAGGGCCACTTGAAGCTGGCGCAGCCGCTCAGGAGCAGCGTGGCACACAGGGCGCCGCTCAGAAGAAGCAGGCGATTTGAACTTTCCATTCTTCCAACTCCTGATTGTCATCGCGGCTCGTGAACACGGTGTGCCAGCGATAGTCGGCGCGAGCAAAGAAGCGCCGGGTGAAATAGAAACGGAATCCCGCGCCCGCGTACGCCGTCTGGTCGGTGCGGTCGTCGGGTAGAACGATCGTGGCGCGCGGCTCGACGTACACGACGCCGGTGCCGATGCCCACGAAGGGCGAGAAGCGCCACTCGGGGAACAACACGTGCGTGATGCCGGCCTCGGCCTTGTAACCATTCGAGGCGTTGCCGAGATACTGCGAGAGGCTGATCTCGACCTTCATGTTGTCGGTGAGCGAGTAGGCGCCGAATGCGCTGATGAGGCGCGCCCCGCCGTAATCGCCGCCGCCGATGCCGAGTTCCCAGTCGTGCGTGGTGAAGCCGTTGCGATCGCCGAGGTCGAACTGGAACGGGCTGCCGTCTTCGAGGCGCGTGCGGCGCATGTCGCGCGCGCGGGCCCAGCCTTCGGTGCCGTTTTCGGTGCGCACCTTGAACCAGTCGGTACGGCGGTAGAGCACGTCCACGGATTCCTCGCGCTCCACCACGTGGAACACCGGATAGCCACGTCCAGGGCCGGTCGCGAGCTCGAGATAGGGCTCGTGGACGAAGACCTGCTGCAGCTTCAGCTTTTCCGCGGCCTCTTTCGCAGCCGCCTTCTCTTCCTTCCGCTGGGCTTTCTCTTCGGGCGTCTGCTTTGCTAGGACCGCGCCGGAGAGGAAGGCCGAGAAGATGAAGAGGAGCGCACTAGTTCTGCGGAGTGGGCGGGAACGGGTCGTTGTAATACTGGGCTCCAATGTCCAGCCACTCCGAAATCAGGCGCAGTTCAGCGGGCGAGAGCATACCTGCATGCGTGGGATTATTCATAACGCTGAAGAATCTCGAGCCGCGGGCGTTGCTCGCCGCCATCGAGGGCGGCAGCTGCGGAACCGTGAACGTGGGGTTGCCGTTCTCGTCGGGCGGACCGGGGACCTGTCGCGGAACGACGGCACCCATGACCAGCTCCAGCTCGGGACGCTGGTTCAAGAGGTGACGGTACGCGCGAAGCTGCAGAGCGTCTTCGTCAGAAACATCGTCCGTCAGTTCCAGCGACGCGGCCGGCACCTGCTGAACGGCCGGATCGTCGGGACTGATGCGGTTGTGGCATCGGGTGCATGTCTGCGGGTACTCGAGTATGCCGTCCATGTTCGTATCCACGCCCGCGAGCGGACGCGGCACGGACCACAGCGGATGAATGTGACCTGCGCGCGTGGCGATGGTCGCGTAGTGCAGCGTGATGCGGCAGGTCGGCGTCCACACGGGGAAGCAGCTTCCGGGGCTCGCCGGGCTCGCCGTGGTCAGATCCTGGTATCGATAAGAGAAGGAGTCGGTCGGCAACGCGCCGGTCCGCCAGATCTCCTGGTATTCGATGTTGGCGCTCGGGGTGATCGAGTTGCGGCCGCAATGCTCGACCAGCGTCACGGGATCGATGCACGAGGAGACACTCCGCGAACGCGCCATCGCCATCGTGTCGCCGGGATCGGCGTTGATGCTGGTGACGGTGCCGGGGAATACGCCCGCAGCACCGCCCGCGTACGCGGCGGCGTACAGACCTTTGCGGCCGTGGACGCGCTGCGCGGCCGGCGTGGCCCCGGTGCGCTCGTGGCAACCGTTGCACTCGAGCACTTCGCCAGGGCGAACGGTGAGCCAAGAACGATGGATGGGGCTCACGCGGCGGCCATTCACGTCGAGCAGCGAGATCTGGAACGCGATGTTCGCGGGCACCTTCATGCGCACCGAACCGTCGGGCTCGATGGGCGCATAGGCGACGATCTCGCGCATCACGCCCGTGGGGCCGAAGGCGGAGTTGTCGGGGTCGGCGATGTCATCGTCGTCCGGCTGAGAGACCGGCTTTTCGATGCGCACGAATCGCGCCTGGCGATTCGCATACTGCGTGAAAGTCGGATTCGAGACGGCCGGGATCGTCGTCAGCGCACCGGTGTTAATCCGCGCGCGATCCTGGCCCATGATGTCGTAGACGCTGCGGATCGAGAGCAGGCCCGCGCCTTCGGCGACGAGGTCCGCATCGAGATCGCGCGGTGCCTGCTTGTCGAGGATGACGGCGGGCAGCGGATTGCGCGGCTGGGCGGCCACGGCCTCGGTGACCATCACCCCTTCGGTGGGCGGCATGATGGGCAGGATGGTGTTCTGCGCCGGGTTGAACATCCAGATGCTGTACAGCGGCGGCGCGGTTTCCACGTTGGGATCCGCGAGACGGTCGGCGGAGCAGGGCACGATGCGCGTGGGATCCACGGTGTCCATGAGCCGGCACTGCGACCAGCTCACGAGGATGCGGCCCGAGCCGTCCCAGAGCGGGAAGCCCGAGTTGAATCGGCCGCCGGGCGAAGGGCCCGGCACCGTGCGCACGTCGTTGAGTGTGGCCGGCGTCTGCGCCGGACCCGGCGAGCCCGCGGCGGCGAGCGTGGTCTGGTTGTCGTCGACGAAGCGATTGGCGTCGATGATCGTGAGATTGCCGCCGAAGTCCACGTCGGTGCGGGCGCGCGTGAGCACCATGAGGCGGCCGTCGCTCATCTCGCGGGCGCGCATGAATTCCACATTCGGACGAACGCCGGTGGTGGGATTGGCCGGCGTGCCGGCGGCATGCGAGAGCGCGCCGAAGTGGAGCTGCGTATCCGTGCCGTCGGGATTGGTGGTGTACAAGTGCAGGCCGTCGCGACCCGGCGCGCGATCCCAGCGCGTGAACAACACGCGGCCGTTCTGCAGCACCTGGCCGTAGAGATCGCTCGAAGGATTGAAGCTGATCTGACGGATGCCCGTGCCGTCGGCGTTCATCACGTGCAGCACGAACGAGGATTCGCCGCGCGCCTCGTTGGCAGCTTCGAACTGCGCCTTGCCTTCGTCGAGCAGGATGGCCTTGGCCTGGCGCTGGCGCGTCGAAGAGAACAGGATGCGGCCGTCCGGTAGATAGGAGGGCGCCACGTCCTGGCCTTCCTCGGCGATGATGTCCGAGGAGATCACGCGGCGCAGCGTGTCGGTCGGGATGTCGTATTCCCAGATGCCCCAGGTGGGCGTCTCGTCCTCGTCGAAATCATCGGACAGCGGGCCCCGCAGCGCGAACGCCACCTTGAGGCCACTGGGGGCGACGGTGAGATCCTTGATCTGGAAGCGCGAGTCCGCGTCGAAATCGAAATCCGCGTAGGCGGGATCGGTGAGCAGTCGCGCGGTGATGTTGGTTTCAGGGGCGCCGGGCGAAGCGCGGTCGCGCTTCCACACCGAGGCCGAATATTCCTCGTCTTCGATGAACGGGCGCACACGCGTGACGTTGTCCTGTTCCTCGGGGACCTGCGCGCGGATGTAGAAGATCGGAAAGTCGACCGTGGCCGGATCCGGTTCCTGGCCGTCGCCGACGCTGATGCCGCCGCCGCCCGGGCCCTGGGTGCACGCGGCTAACAAGGCCACGAGTCCCGTGAGCAGCCCGTTTCGCAGGGTGCCCGACGTGATCCGGTTCGCGTTTCCAATGCTTCGATCCACAGCGTCCTCCACTTTCCACACGCGTGCATTGCCGCACGGGCATGTGACGTAATGCAATCATCCCGCGAGGCGCGCCCGTGATCTGCCGACGACGTCACAGCAGACGGCCCGCCAACGCGGTTTTCTTGTCAGCCGTTGTAGTTAGGGTCCCGGAAGGGGTTGCGCCGTGACGCGGTTCGCAGTCCTTGGGCCGAAGACTACTTCGTGTATGGAAATAGAGGAGTTGTCGCCGCTTGGAGACGTAGAGGAGCGGAGACAAACAAGTCTGTAGGACGAGAGCGTGATACTGCGGTCGTCAAATGGGATGTGGATGAGGCAAATGGATACCCAACAGGTCTCGAAGTTCAATCAGATCGGCATCGCCTGCCTGCTGGCGGTGATGTCCGTGGCCGCCAACGCCGATCCTCGCGATCAGGCCAAGCGCATCCACGACCGCATCGCGGGCGTTCCGCCGACGCAGGCGGTCCTCGACCAGATGACCACGCTCGTGGCCACGGGCGAAGCGGGCGCTCTCCAGGCCGCGATGCAATTCGCGGTGGAGCATCCCTCCTTCTACAACGTCACGCTCAAGAACATGGCGGTGCCGTGGACCAACCGCGACCAGACGGTGTTCGCGCCGCTCAATGACTACGTGGCCACGTTCATCGGCATGGTCCGCGACGACGTGGACTTCAGCACGGCCCTGTCCGCGGACATCACCTACGTGGTGAACGGCGTGACGCCGGCCGCCAGCCCGAGCAACAACACCCATTACGAAAACGCGGAGAACAACGCGGTCAACCTGTACACCGCGCTGACGCTCGCGACCCAGTCTTCGGTGCAGGGCATCCCGGCGGAAGCCACTGCGGGGTTCCTGACCTCGCGCGCCGCCTCGGAAGCGTTCTTCATCGACGGCACCAACCGCGCGATGTTCCGCTTCACGATGATGAACCACATGTGCCGGGACATGGAGCAGGTGGCCGACACCTCGCTGCCGCCGGACATGATTCGCCAGGACGTGAGCCGCAGCCCCGGCGGCGACAGCCGCATCTTCCTGAACAACTGCATCGGTTGTCACAGCGGCATGGACCCGCTGTCGCGCGCGTTCGCGTACTACGACTTCGACAACGGCTCCGACACGCAGGCCGGAACGATGCGCCTCGTGTACACGGCCAACGCCGTGCAACCCAAGTATTTCAACAACGCCACGAACTTCGCGGCCGGCTTCGTCACGCCCGATGACGCCTGGGAGAACCGCTGGCGCAAGGGCCAGAACTCGCTGCTGGGCTGGAGCGCGTCGCTGCCGGGCAGCGGCGTCGGCGCCAAGTCCATGGGCGCGGAGCTGGCCAACAGCCAGGCCTTCGCGCAATGCCAGGTGGAGAAGGTCTTCAAGACCGTCTGCTTCCGCGCGCCGGGCAACGCCGCCGACCGCGCCAAGGTCGGGGAGATCACCACCCACTTCCGCACGAATGGTTACCGGCTCAAACAAGTGTTCGCCGAAGCCGCCGTGCATTGCATGGGCGAATGAGGGCAAACCACATGAACTCCATGCACATCAAACACACTTTCCTGCGCTGGTTCGCGGCTGCTTCGGCTGCGGCGGTGCTGGCGGGCTGCTCGAGCGGCGGCGCGCCCACGGTCGAGAACCCCGTCACCTCGGTGCCGCCGGTATCCGACTACACGGGTCCCGCCTCGGCCAACGCCGACGTGCAGGCCTTCCGCATCAGCCTCTGGGAGAACATCAAGGCCAACAACCGCTGCGGCGCCTGCCATGGCGCGGGTGGTCAGACGCCCACGTTCGCCCGCAACGATGACGTGAACCTTGCCTACCAGGCGGCGAACACCATCGTGAACCTGCAGCAGCCCGATCAGTCACGCATGGTTGCCAAGGTCGCGAGCGGCCACAACTGCTGGCTGGCTTCGCCTTCGGCTTGCGGTGACACGCTCACCGTGTGGATCCGCAACTGGGCCGGCGCCAACGCCACGGGCGGGACGCAGATCCAGCTCCAGGCCCCGGTCATCAAGGAAGTGGGCGGCAGCAAGAGCTTCCCCGCGAGCTCGACCGGCTTCGCCGCGTCGTCCCTGTATGCGCTGGTGCGCAACCAGGCCACGGCGAACTGCTCGCGTTGCCACTCTTCTGCCGCGGCCACGCAGCAGCAGCCGCTGTTCGCGGATGCGGATGCAGCCACGGCGTACGCGGCCATCCGCTCCAAGATCAATCTCGACAACCCGTCCCAGTCGCGGCTCGTCGTCCGGCTGCGCGACGAGTTCCACAACTGCTGGGGCAGTGCGGGTTGCGCGGCTAATGCGCAGACCATGCTCGACGCGGTCACGGCGTTCGCGGACACGATCCCGATCACGCAGGTGGATCCGTCGCTGCTCATCTCGAAAGGTCTGACGTTGTACGACGGCACGGTCGCGGCCGGTGGCAATCGCTACGAATCCGCCACCATCGCCAAGTACGAGTTCAAGACCGGCATGGGCGCGATCGCCTATGACACGAGCGGCATCGAGCCCGCCATCAACCTCACGCTCACGGGTGACGTCACCTGGGTGGGCGGCTGGGGCATCAACGTGAAGATGGGCGGCAAG
>JBKPPO010000321.1:0-4368 GCA_046733635.1 Pseudomonadota bacterium
GTCGTTGGCTGCGCCCGCGCCAACTCCCGCGCCGGTGGCCGTGCCGGATAACAAGGCCATCTACGAGGCGTTCGTCGCGGAAGTGCTCAACGCCGGGCGCTTCGACATGACCGCCCGGTTCCTGGACGACGTCGTGCTCTCACACAATCCCTTCCCCGAGCAGAAGCCCGGCCGTGAGGGATTCGAGTCAGCGCTGCGCGCGTTCCGCGAGGCCTTTCCCGATCTGCAGGTGAAGGCGTCGCACCTCGTCGCGGAGGGCGACCTGGTAGTTGGGCGGTTCGAGGTCACCGGCACGCAGCGTGGGCCGTTCATGGGGGTCGGCCCCACGGGCAACGCCATCCACTATGAAGAGATGGCCATCGTGCGGTTTGCGGGTGGGAAGATCGTCGAGCACTGGTCGGTGGCGGATGGGCTGGTGATCCTGCAGCAGCTGCAAGCCAGGCATTGAACTGTCGGTTTCCGGCGAATCCCTTGTCCGACGAGGAAATATGGCCGCGGAGCTATGTTTGGCCCTGGGCCCGCGTTAAGCTCGCCGCCCTATGAAAAAGACACTCTCTGCCATCGCGGCGATCCTCTGCACCCTGACCCTCCCGTCCTGCGCCGATGCGGCCAAGGACAAGAAGGCCAAGGAAGCGGCCCCTCTCACGGAAGAGCAGAAGACCCTGCATTCGCTCGGTGTGCTGATGAGCCAGTCCATTGCCACCTTCAACCTGACGCCCGAAGAACTCGACGTGGTGCAGAAGGGTATTTCCGACGGCATTGCCGGCACCAAGAAACCCGAAGATGCCCAGGGCGACGTGCCGAAGATCCAGGAGCTGCAGCGCGCGCGTATGGCCGCCACGGCCGAGAAGGCGAACGCCGCCGGCGCCGCTTACCTCGACAAGATCTCCAAGGAGGCCGGTGTGACCAAGACCGCGAGCGGCATGCTGGTCAAGCACACGCAGGAAGGTACGGGTGCTTCGCCCGCCGCCACGGACAACGTCAAGGTGCACTACGAAGGCCGGCTCATCGACGGTAAGGTGTTCGACAGCTCGATCAAGCGCGGTGAGCCCGCCACGTTCCCGCTGAACGGCGTGATCCCTTGCTGGACCGAGGGCGTGCAGACCATGAAGGTGGGCGGCAAGGCCCAGTTCGTGTGCCCGGCCAACCTCGCCTATGGTGAGAACGGCTCGCCGCCGACCATCCCGCCGCAGTCCACGCTCACGTTCGACGTGGAGTTGCTCGAGATCGTGAAGCCGGAAGCGGCGCCGAAGTAATCCGGTAGCCCGAAAATCCAAAGGGCGCGGCCGCGCAAGTGGCCGCGCCCTTTTTCATTGGACGATCAGAAGGGGCGTGGCGAATGGATTTCGCCAAGTGCATCCGCATACGGAATCTCGGGGTGGAACATCACCTTCGCATAACGCGAGATGAAGTCCGGATCCTCCTTCGCCCGCGCTGCCTCCTCCTTCTTCCTCGCGACATAGGCCGGGTCCAGCACGGCCGATCGCATCTCGAGATAGTTCTCGAGCGCCATCCTCGCGATCGCGTCCGTGTTCGGACGCCGCTCGTGTTCGAAAGCCTGGAACAATCCGCTCCAGTGGCGATGCCCGTCCATCATGCGGATGAGCTCGGCGCAGTCCTCGAAAGCGCAATTCATGCCCTGTCCATGGAACGGCACGATCGCGTGCGCGGCATCTCCTAACAACAACACGTCACCGTCCAGTTGCCAGCCGCGCGTGTACACGGTGCCGAGCGAACCTCGAGGGTGGTCGAAGAACTCGGACTTCAAATCGGGCATCAGCGCGCGTGCACTCGGAAACTCGCGCCGGAAGAAAGCGTCGACATCGGCCGGGGAGCGAAGTTGCTCGAAGGAATTCTCCCCGCTACGCGCCAGGAACAACGTCGCCGTGAACGTCCCATCCGGATTCGGCAGCGCAATCAACATGAACCCGCCGCGCGGCCAGATATGCAGCGAATTCACATCCATCACCGGCTTCCCATCCACCGCCGGAATCGTCAGCTCCTTGTAATCATGATCCAGCGGCTCTTCCCGAACGACACTGACTTCCCGCGCCACCATCGCGTCACGCACCGCGGACCCGGCGCCATCGGTTGCGATCGAGGGTTGCGCCGCCGCGTGATACACGCGCCCATCCGCCTCATCCCGAAACTCCAACACATCCCGCCCCGGCGCCAGCCCCAGGCACAACTGCCGGAATTTCAGCTCGACGTTCGGATACGCCGTCGCAGCTTCGATCAACGTGCGATTCAACGCACCGCGCGACACGGAATAGATGACTTCTTCCGGCCGCACGCCATACATCTGCAGATTGGTCTTTCCGTCATGCTCGTGAACCATGCGCCCACGCATGGGAATGGCGAGCTTCATCACCGGTTCGAGCACATCCGCGAGCTTCAGCCCGCGAATGCCCCGGGCGGCGAGCGCGAGATTGATCGACCGGCCACTGTCGGTGGATGCCAGCCGCGGATCCGCGCGCCGCTCGTACACGGTCACCTTGAATCCGCGTCGGGCCAGCAATATCGCGAGCAAACTACCGGCCAGCCCCGCGCCAATCACATTGACGCCCGGCACCGCGCTCAGGCTCAAGCGATCTCCTTCAGGGCGTCGGCGAGTTCTTCCACCATCTCATGCACGTCGACGAAGCGGTTGTAGAAGGGCGTCGGCGCGATGCGAATGATGTCGGGCTCGCGCCAGTCGCAGATGATGGCGTGATCGCCGAGCGCATCGAACACGCGGCGGCCACGGCGTTGTCCGCCGGCGATGCGCAACGAAAGCTGGCAACCGCGCTCCCCGGGCCGGGAGGGCGTAACGACGCGAACATCTCGCGAGCAGCGCTCCTGTATCAACCGCTCGACGTACGCCGTGAGCCGCACGGACTTCGCGCGCAGCTCCTCGATGCCTGCGGCCCGGAACATCTCGAGCGACGCGATCAGCGGCGCCGACGAGAAGATAGGCGGATTGCTGACGGCCCAGCCAGCCGCGCCCTTCGCGGGTTCGAAATCCGGCCGCATCTGGAAGCGGGTCTTGGGGTCGTGTCCCCACCACCCGGAGAGCCGCGACGGCTCCTGCGAAAAATGCCGCTCGTGTACGAACGCGCCGCCGATGGCGCCGGGCCCGGCGTTCAGATACTTGTATGAACACCACACGGCGAAGTCGACATCCCAATCGTGCAGCGACATCGGCAGATTGCCGATGGCATGCGCGAGATCGAATCCGGCCACCGCGCCAACGCGATGCGCTGCGCGTGTGATGCGGGCGAGGTCGAACGCCTGGCCGGTGCGGTACTGCACTCCAGGGAACAATACGAGCGCGAGCTCGCTCCCCAGTTCTTCGATGCGCGCTTCGATGTCTTCGATGCGCAGCGTCTCCTCACCGGCGCGCGGCGCGATCTCGACGAGCGTCTCCGAGGCATCCAGCTTGTGCCAGGCGAGCTGTCCCACCACGGCATGGCGATCCGACGAAAACGCACCTTCTTCGATGAGCACCTTGTCGCGCATGCCCACGGGCCGGTAGAACGACGCCATCAGCAGGTGCAGATTCACCGTCAGCGAGTTCATCGCGACGACTTCGGTAGCCAGGCCGCCCGTGAGGTGCTGCAGCCCCTTGGTGAAGTTCTCGGCGTAGTCGATCCAGGGCCGCGTGGCAGTGTGGTGACCGGAGACGCCGAGCCGCGCCCAGTCGGCCAACTCGTCACTCACATAGTCCAGCGCGGCACGGGGCGCGAGACCCAGCGAATGCCCGCACAGATAGATCAACGGTTGGCCATTCGCGTGCGTGGGAAGTTCGAATTGCTTGCGATAGGGCGCGAGGATGTCGGCGGCGTCGAGATCCTGGGCGTATTCGCGCGACGTGGAGAACTGCGGCAGCAGCTCCTGGTGCAGCACGTCAGGCGAGGCGTTCATGGCGCCAGAGGATACACAATCGGTTGGCTGGGCACGGCGTCGCCGCCGATCGCCGGCACCGCCAACGACAACACACAGGGACCGTCGGCCACTTCGTCCGGTATGAACGCGAGCTCGGTGATGGTGGCGCGCGACCGCGCCGCATCGCCGCGCGCGGTGCTGCCCGCCGGCAAGCCGAAGAAAATGCGATGCCCGACGAGCCGGCCTTCGTCATGCGTGCGGTCCACGGACGGCAGATCGACGACGAGATGTTCGATGCGCTTCTCCACCAGCCATTCCATGGCCTCGCGCGTCAGATACGGCGGCACGATGTCGGTGTAGTCACGCGACTTCTTCGCGCTGTCATTGGGCAACGTGCGGATGATCACGGCCACGGGTTCGAAGCTCGCCTGCGAGGACGGCCGCGTTGCAGGCCACGCGGCGCGCAGTCGCCGCCGCGTGATCAACGTATCCGTGCCCCAGGGC
>JBKPPO010000322.1:0-23923 GCA_046733635.1 Pseudomonadota bacterium
ATGGACATGATGCTCGCCAAGAAGCGCGCTTCCGACCGCCGCGAGTGGCTGGAAGAGAAGGGCAACCTGGCCGAAGTCATTCCCTGACCCCTGATCCAGTTTTTGGGGATTAAGAACCGTGCAAGATGAAATGAACTTCGAAGGTGTGGAGCGGCAACCGCTCCGCACCTTCACGGAAAAGGCGTACCTCGACTACTCGATGTACGTGATCCTCGATCGCGCGCTTCCGTCGCTCAGCGACGGCCTCAAGCCGGTACAGCGCCGCATCATCTACGCGATGAGCGAGCTTGGCCTTTCCGCCGGCCAGAAGCACAAGAAGAGCGCGCGCACCGTCGGCGACGTGATCGGCAAGTTCCACCCGCATGGGGACAGCGCTTGTTACGAAGCCATGGTGCTCATGGCGCAGGACTTCTCGTACCGCTATCCCATCGTCGATGGACAGGGCAACTGGGGTTCGCCCGACGATCCGAAGTCCTTCGCCGCCATGCGTTACACCGAGAGCAAGCTCACGCGTTACGCGGAAGTGCTGCTGTCGGAGCTCTCGGATGGCACGGTGGACTGGCAGCCCAACTTCGACGGTACGATGGAAGAGCCGGCGTTCCTGCCGGCGCGTCTGCCGAACGTGTTGCTGAACGGCACGCAGGGTATCGCGGTGGGTATGTCCACGGACATCCCGCCTCACAACCTTCGCGAAGTGGCGCAAGCGTGCATCCATCTGCTCGACGAGCCGGATGCGATGACGCGTACGCTCATGAAGTACGTCAAGGGCCCGGATCTTCCGACGGGCGGCGAGATCATCACGCCACGTTCCGAGATCCTCGACATCTACAACACGGGCAACGGCAGCTACAAGGCGCGCGCCGTTTATGAAGTGGACGAGGACGAAGGCGTCATCGTCATTTCGGAGCTGCCGTACCAGGTGTCGGGCAACAAGGTCATCGAGCAGATCGCCGCGCAGATGCGCGAGAAGAAGCTGCCGATGGTCGACGACGTGCGCGACGAATCGGATCACGAGCAGCGTATCCGCATCGTCATCGAGCCCAAGAAGAAGGCCGATGTGGCGCAGCTCATGGCGCACCTGTTCGCCACGACGGACCTCGAGCGCAACTATCGCGTGAACCTCAACGTGATCACGCTCGAGGGCAAACCCAAGGTCATGGGCCTGCGGGACCTGCTGAACGAATGGCTGGTGTTCCGCACGCAGACGGTCACGCGCCGCCTGCAATACCGCCTCGACAAGGTCGACAAGCGGCTGCACATCCTCGATGGCCTGCTCGCGGCGTACCTCAACCTCGACGAGGTGATCCGCATCATCCGGCGCGAGGACGAGCCGAAGCCGGTGCTCATGAAGCGCTTCAAGCTCTCGGAGATCCAGGCGGAAGCCATCCTCGAGACGAAGCTGCGCCACCTGGCGAAGCTCGAAGAGATGAAGATCCGCGACGAGCAGAAGAAGCTCGCCGAGGAGAAGGAAGAGCTGGAGTCGACGCTCAAGTCGAAAGCCAAGCTCAAGAAACTCATCGCGTCGGAGATCGAGTCGGACGCCGAGAAGTACGGCGACAATCGGCGGACCAAGATCGTCGAGCGCGAAGCGGCGGTGGCGATCGATGAGTCGCAGCTCGTGGCGAACGAGCCCGCGACCATCGTCTTGTCGAAGGGCGGCTTCGTGCGCTCGGCCAAGGGCCACGAGATCGATCCGCGCACGTTGCAGTACAAGTCCGGCGACGAGTACCAGCATTCGGCCAAGGGCCGCAGCGTGCAGCACGCCGTGTTCCTGGATTCGACGGGCCGCGCCTACAGCCTCGTGGCGCATTCGTTGCCGTCGGCGCGCGGACTGGGTGAGCCACTGTCGTCGAGAGTCGATCCGCCTGATGGCGCCAAGTGGCGCGGCGTGATGATCGGCGAGCCCGAAGACCTGTGGCTGGTGGCGAGTGATGCCGGTTACGGCTTCACCGTGCGCCTGAAGGAAGCCTATGCGTCGAAGAAAGCCGGCAAGACGCTGCTGAACATTCCGGAGGGCGCGCTGGTGTTGCCGCCTGCCGCCGTGCCCGGCGACGACGCCTGGGTCGCGATCACGTCGAAGGACGGCAAACTACTGACCTTCCCGGTCAAGGACGTGCCCGAGCTGCCGCGGGGCAAGGGCAACAAGCTGTTCGACATTCCGTCGAAGAAGTTCGCATCGCGCGACGACTTCGTGACCGGCATGGCCGTGATCGGCAAGGAGAAGTCGCTGGTGGTCCGCTCGGGCGACCGCAAGATGACGCTGACCTGGGCCGATCTGAAGGATTACCGTGGTCAGCGAGCGCAGCGCGGAGCGATGTTGCCGCGCGGGTGGCGGACGGTCGACTCGCTCGAGGCGGAGTAGAGAAGGGGACGTTCCTCGTTTTCTGGGAAACGGGGACATGGCTCACTCCGGGCGGGGCCGACGCTTGGATCGCGCGGCAGGCTCGTCAGGAGCGAGCGCCCCCCATGGAACGAAGAATGGGGGGTGCCCTCGTCGCCGGCTATGCGCGCTCCACTCGAAGCCGTACCGCTGAAACGGGCATTGTTCCCGCGCGCATGTGCGCCGGCTCCCGGTGCTCGCTATTCCTCGCCTGCCGCGCGATCCAAGCATCGGCCCCGCCTGGCGAGGGCATCGCTCGTTTTCCAGAAGATGGGGAGCGGTCCCATCTACCTCGTTGCGACCAGGGCGGCGGCGCCGGCCATCGCGACGCCGCTCGTGCGGTTCAGTCGTCGCACGGCGCGCGGCGTGGTGAAGAGCTGCCGGGCCTTGGCGGCCAGCAGCGCGTAGACGACCAGCACGGCCGGCTGAACGATGCACATCGCCACCGAGATCTCGACGATGCTCAGGAAGTTCAGGGTGGTGAGGTCGATCACGGTGGGCAGCAGGGCCAGGAAGAACAGGATCGCCTTGGGATTCCCGAGCGTCAGCATGAAGCTGGCCATGAAGGCGCGCCAACCGTGTTCGCGGCCGTCGCTTTTCACTTCCACGCGCTCCGCGGGCACGGTCCAGAGCCTGTACGCCAGGTAGAGTAGATAGATCACGCCGGCCCACTTGATGGCCACGAACAACGTAGCCGCGGTTCGCGCGAGCGCGGCGAGGCCGGTGGCGGCGATGCCGAACCACACCAGGTCCCCCGCGAGGAATCCCGCAATGAACGCGGGTGTGCCTTTCATGCCGTGCGCCAGGCCGCGGGCGATCACGGCGGCCACGCCGGGACCGGGCGACGCTACGGTGAGCGCGTAAACCGCACAGAATGTGAGCAATCCATACAGCGTCATGAGGACCTCGGGAAGCGACGGGGCGCGAGGAATTCTAGGGTCGCCGCGGGCAGCACGTCGATGGCGGGCGCATAATCCCGCGCAACTTGGAGGTCTTCTCCCATGACGAGACTTGCTCGCGTATTACTGACGATTACCTTGGCTTCGAGCGCCGTGCACGCCGCGGACGCCACCAGGCCCTGGGCCCTCGCCATCCATGGCGGCGCCGGAATCATCGAACGCGGGTCGCTCTCGCCGGAGAAGGAGCGCGAATATCGCGCTGGCCTGACGGCGGCGCTCGCGGCAGGCGAGGCGGTATTGAAACGCGGAGAATCTAGCCTCGACGCCGTCGAGACCACGGTACGCGTGCTCGAAGACAACCCCTTGTTCAACGCCGGCAAGGGCGCCGTGTTCACGGCCGACGGGCGCAACGAACTCGATGCGTCGATCATGGACGGCGCGAGCCGTCGCGCGGGCGCCGTCGCCGGCGTGACGCGCACGAAGAATCCCATCAGCCTGGCCCGAGCCGTCATGGAGAAATCGCGGCACGTGATGCTGGCGCGCGAAGGCGCGGACCAGTTCTCGCGCGACCAGGGTCTCGAGCAGGTGGATCCGGAGTATTTCCGCACCGAGATCCGCTGGCAGCAGCTCCTCGACTGGCGCCGTGACAACGCCAAACTACTGGACCCGACGCATTCACGCGGGACCGTCGGCGCCGTCGCGCTCGATGCCCAGGGGCGGCTGGCCGCGGCGACGTCGACCGGTGGCATGACCGGAAAGCGGTGGGGCCGCATCGGCGACTCACCCATCATCGGCGCAGGCACCTACGCAGCGTCCCATTGCGCTGTGTCGGCCACCGGCTCGGGAGAGTTCTTCATCCGCACCAGTGCCGCGCGGCAGCTCTGCGACCGCATCGAATGGCTGAAGTCGGGCGTGCAGGCCGCGGCCGATGCCACGGTGTCCGACATCGGCTCGCTGGGTGGCGATGGTGGATTGATCGCCATCGACGGCCAGGGGCGCATCGCCTTCAGCATGAACTCGAGCGGCATGTATCGCGGCTGGGTCACGAGCGCCATTCCCGCCGGAACGGCCATCTACTCGACCGAGAAGGGGCCGGCACAGTAGACCGGCGAGAGATCACTGTCCGCGCAGGTGGCGATCGAACCAGCGCACGGACTCACCGAAGAAGTCCGGCCAATCCTTGCGCGGCGGCGTGGCGCCGAAGTCCGCTGCGTGCACGCCGCCGGGGATCATCAGCAATTTCACGGGCGCTCCGGCCTTGCGCAGCGCGGATTCCAGCAATTGCGACTGCGCCGGCGGAATCAGCGCGTCGGCATCGCCATGCAGCAGCAGCGTGGGTGGCGATGCCGCATCGACGTGCGTGAGCGGGGAGGCCTCGGCGTAGAGCGCCGCGGTGGAGGCGTTCGATGGTGGAGACTCCATGAACGACACCACGTAGGCCACGCCGCCCTCGCTGCCGATGTCCCGCAGATCCACGAGCGGCGCGCGCAGCACGACGGCTTGCAGGGCGGCGGATTCGCGATTGACGGGGTCCGCATCCCGGGAATCACCCGGTGAAGAAAGCATGGCGGCGAGGCCGATCAGATGTCCGCCCGAAGAACCACCGAGGCCGCCGAGTCGCGCGGTGTCGATGCCATAGTCGCGCGCGTGGAAGCGCACGAATCGGATGGCGCGCTGGACGTCATCGATCGCCGCCGGGTAGTGGAAGCGGGGCGCGGCCCGATGGTTGATCGCGAACACGGTGTACCCCGCGGCGAGCAAGGGCGGACCCCAGATGCCGATCTGCTGTTCCTTGAGCGGGGCAGCGCCGTACTCGAGGCCGGCCTGCCAGCCGCTGCCGGAGATGAAGACGATGCCGTAGCCGTTCGGCCTGGCCGGACGGTGCACGTCGAGCAGCAGCGCCAGGCCCGAGTACATGCCGTACACCACGTTGCGTTCGACACGCACCGACTGCGCGGACGAGCCGAGCGGCAGCAGAGCCGCGGCCAGGAGCAGTAGTTTGGGAAGGAGCGGGCGCAACCGGTCAGCGGCGATTCGTGCCGGTGGCGTCGGTGATCACCACTTCCTCGGGCGCGTTGACGAAATAGCCCTGGATGAACTGCACGCCGAGCTGCCAGAGCACGGCCATGGTGTTGGCGTCCTCGACGCGCTCGGCGATCGTCTCGATCTTGAGCTTGACCGCATGTTCCACGAGCTTCTTGACCACGCCCTGCGTCTCGAAGTTGCCGGCGAGGTCCTGCACCAGCGCGCCATCGATCTTGATGAAGTCCAGCGGCACCGCGCTCAGTAGTTTGATCGGATCGCGTCCGGAGCCGAACCGTTCCAGCGCCAGCCGGAAGCCCATCTTCTTGAGCGTGCCGAGCTGCGTCACGGCCGCGTTCATGTATTGCTCGAAGATGCTCTCGGTGATCTGGAAGCAGATCCGCGCCGGGACGTGCGCGCCATTGGCGAGCTGCGTCTTGAGCCAGTCCGTGAACGAGGAATCGAGCAGGCTGTCACGCGAGAGGCGCACGAAGAGGCAGCCCGGCTTTTTCTGCATCGCGAACGACAGCGACGCACCCACCACCCAGCGGTCGATGTTCTTGAGGAGGTCGTTGCGCTCGGCCGCGGCCATGAACTCCGCCGGCAGAACTTCCTTGCCCTGATGGTCGAGCATGCGCACGAGCACGTCGAACATGTTCGGATCTTCGCCTTGCAGGCTCGCCACGGGCTGTTGAACGAGCCTGAAGCGGTTCTCCATGAGCGCTGACTTGATGTGCTTGACCCAGATCTTGTCGTACGCCTGCACGCGCGTATCGGTATCGGCCTTGTCGAGGTGATAGATCTGGTTGCCGCCTTGCGAACGCGCGCGCCGCACGGCTTCGAGCGTGTCGGCGATCACGGCGTCGATGCTCGCGCCCGCGACGGGCACCGCCGTGAGTCCCACCGAGCAGCTCGAATGCACGGTGCGCTGGCCGACGGTGGACGTGTTCTCGCCGAACCGCTGCAGCACCGCCTCGGCCCAGGCTTCCACGTCGTGTGAATTGCCGCGTTCGATCAACGCGAGGAAGGACACGCCGGCGAATCTGCCGGCGACGTCATTGGGTCCGAGATAGGACTTGAGCAGCGTCGCGTATTCGGCGACCAGCTGTTCGCTGGCGCGCACGCCCACGTCTTTCTCGAGTTCGGCGAACTTGTCCGGACGCACGAGCGCCATGAAACGCACGCCGGCGGCCGGCGGCGACGCGATGCGTACGCCAATGGCATCGAGCAGCGGCCGGCGGAGCAGCAGGCCCGTGGTCGTGTCGCGCTTCACGGCGTCGTTGAGTTCGGTCGTGAGCTGGCGGTCGTCGCGCTTCTGCGCGGGCACCATGATGCGCACGCAGGGATCGTTGTCGTATTCACCCGGCGTGAGAACGAGGTCGAGCGGCAGGTGGCTGGCGTCCGCGAGCAGGCCATTCACCTTGAGCGGATGGTCGCTCCAGCGCCCCTGCGCACAGGCGACGAGCGCTCCCTTGAGCGCGGCGTGTGAGCGCTCTTCGAACAGATCCATGAGCGGTTGGCCGACCACGGCGTCGGCGTCGTCGTAGCCGAAGAGCTCGAGCCAGGTCTGGTTGGCGTCGACCACGATGCCTTCCTGCACCTGCAGGATGGCGTCGTTGGATCTCTGCAGCACCGACTGGAGCTGGCGGCGGTAATCGCTCGCGGACTGCAGCGTGGTGTTGAGCGCGCGCTCGAGGCGGAACGAGCGCAGCTCGCGCGCAACCACGGCTTGAACACGATCGCTCGCGGAGAGCGAGATCACGTCGCGCGCGCCGATGCGCATGCCGGCGGCGATGTCGTTCTCGGAGATCTGCGGACGCACGATGAGCATCGGGACTTGCGGCGCGAGCTGATCGCGCACCGTCGCGGCCTGCTTGGCGTCGGCTTCGGGTACATAGGCGCAGATCAGCAGTTCGGGGTTGAGCTGCTCCAGGGCTTCACCGAGGTCGCGGACGGCGGGGATCCAGGTGCAATGCACGGGTTCGCCGGCCTTGCGCATCAGGCTGTTGATGAACTCCGAGGGCTCCCGCTGCGGCGAAAAAACGATGAGCGGGACGGGCGTGTTGTCCGTCAAGTCATTCCCCGTGATCGATAACGCGGCGCGTCCTGGCCGCCACAAAACAAGCCGCGGCAGTGTAGCACCCGCTCTCCACCCCCAAAGGCCACGGCCTTTCACATTACGGAAATCCCGCAGGCGCCGCGATTTCCCGTTGGCGTTCGTCCTACCCCGCCGGTATCATGCGCGGTCTTTTTTGCAGGCCCTCCAGGGCCAAACGTGAGATCGCATGGCCAGTTACACAACGAACGAAATCCGCGGCGGCATGAAACTCCTGATCGATGGCGATCCGTATGCCGTGATCGACAACGAGTACGTGAAACCCGGCAAGGGCCAGGCGTTCAACCGCATCCGCGTGCGCAACCTGCGTACCGGCCGCACGGTGGAGAAGAGCTACCGTTCGGGCGAATCCATCGAGGCCGCGGACGTCATGGATACGGAAATGTCGTACCTCTACAAGGACGGCGATTTCTGGACGTTCATGAATCCCGAGAACTACGAGCAGCTCCAGGCGGGCGAGTCCGCCGTGGGTGAGGCCGCGCAGTGGCTCAAGGACGGCACGATTTGCATCATCACGCTGTGGAACGGAGTGCCGCTCGTCGTCACGCCGCCGCCGCACATCGAACTCAAGGTGATCGAGACCGATCCGGGCGTGCGTGGCGACACCGCGACCGGCGGCAGCAAGCCCGCGAAGTTGGAAACCGGCGCCATGGTGCGTGTGCCGCTGTTCATCAACGAAGGCGAAGTGCTGCGTATCGACACCCGCACGGGCGAGTACATCTCGCGCGGCAAGGGTGACTGATCTTTTCGGCCTCGGAATACATCGGTCTCCGTCACCGAGGATCGCGCAAGGGCCGGCATTGCCGGCCCTTTTCATTTCAGCCCAGGGACTCGACGAAGATCTTCGCGAGCGTCTCGAGACCGCGTTGATCGGCCGCGGTGAACCGCCGCAGCTTCGGGCTATCCAGGTCGAGCACGCCGAGTAGTTCGTTGCCGCGGATCAGCGGGATCACGATCTCCGAGTTCGAGGCGGAGTCACAGGCGATGTGGCCCGGGAAGGAATGCACGTCTTCCACGAGCACGGTCTGGCGGCGCTCGGCTGCCGTGCCGCACACACCCTTGCCGATCGCGATGCGCACGCACGCCGGCTTGCCCTGGAAGGGCCCCAGCACGAGCTCGCCACTCTTATATAAGTAGAAACCCGCCCAGTTCAGATCCGGCAGGGCGCCGAAGATCAGCGCCGAAGTATTTGCAGCGTTCGCGATGAGATCGTGTTCGCCCGAGAGTACGGCGGTGAGATCGCGCGCCAGCTCGGCATACGCCTGCTCCGGGTGGCTGAAATCGATGGCTTGGGTGACGTGACTCATCAGGCTCGCTCCACGGGAAATGCCAATACTTCATCGATACTCGCGGCGCCGAGCGCCAGCATGAGCACGCGGTCGAAACCCAGCGCGACACCGGCGCAATCCGGCAAGCCGGAGTCGAGCGCGGCGAGCAATCTCGCGTCGAGCGTGTTCACGGGAAGGCCGCGCTCGCGCCGGGTCTCCTGGTCCTGTGCGAAACGCTGGCGCTGCTCGGCGACGTCGCTGAGTTCATGGTAGCCGTTCGCGAGCTCGACGCCGCGGTAGTACAGCTCGAACCGCAACGCGACTCTGGGATCCTCGGGGTCCAGCCGCGCGAGTGCCGCCTGGGAGGCGGGATATCGATGCAGGAAGGTGAGGGCGTCGCGGCCCAGCGCGGGTCCCACCTGCGCGCCGACGACGAGATCGAGTAGTTCGTCGCGCGAGGCGTTCGCGGCATGCGGCGAGTCCATGCCCAATGCCCGGGCAGCGCGCTGCAGCTCGGAGTCCGCTGCCTCGAGCGGGTCGAAGCCCGCATGACGAAGCACGGCGTCGCGATAACTCACGTGCTCGACGCGGAGATCCGAGCCGTCGCCTAACAACCCACGAGTGAGCTCGGCCACTTCGTCCATCAGGGCTTCGAGCGTGAATCCCAGCCGGTACCACTCGAGCATCGTGAATTCGGGATTGTGCTGCCGGCCGCGCTCGGCGCCGCGATACACGCGGCAGAGCTGGTAGATGTCGCCGCTGCCCGCCGCCAGCAGCCGCTTCATCGCGTATTCGGGCGAGGTGTGCAGGAACAGCGGCGTCTCACTACCCGGCACGCTCACGCGCACGCTGCCGAGGTTCACATCCGACACCGGCGCATTCACCATGGCGGGCGTTTCCACTTCGAGCACGCCACGGGCGTGGAAGAACTCCCGCGCCTGACGCAGCGCCGCGGCGCGCCGGCGCAGCGCCCCGGGCGCGGCGGTGGGGCGCCAGGAGTGCGGCTCGGTCATGGGCCGAGGAGGGTGCCGATGCGCTCGCCCATGCGCAGCGTGTTGCCCGCCACCAGCGAGCCTTTCCACTGCGCGGCGCCGCGCGGGAGCAGCAGGATGATGGTGGATCCCATGTTGAAACGCGCCATCTCGTCACCTTTGGCGAGCGTCGTCGGCGCGAGCACGTCGGTGACCGGCAACGCCGTGACCTCGCGATGTTTCCGCGGCGTCACATCGCCATGCCAGACCGTCGCCATGCTGCCCACGTTGAGCGCCCCGATGAGCAGGATGGCCCAGGGCATGCCGCCCGCATCGAAGCCGCAGAACACTCTTTCATTGCGCGCGAACAGCCCGGGCACGAGTTGCGCGGTGGTGCGGTTCACGCTGAACAACTTGCCGGGCACATAGAAGCTCTCGCGCAGTTCGCCCGGCAAGGCCATGTGGATGCGGTGGTAGTTGTAAGGCGCGAGGTAGATGGTCGCGAAACTGCCGCCGAGGAAGTTGCGCTCCCAGGCCGTGTTGCCGGCGAGCAGTGCGCGCAGCGTGTAGTGATGTCCCTTGGCCTGCAGGACCCGGTCCTCGGTGAGCGGACCGGCTTCACTCACCGTGCCGTCGACGGGCGAGACGATGGCGCGCGGGTCCGCGTCGATGGGCCGCGTGCCTTCGCGCAGCGCGCGCGTGAAGAAGTCGTTGAAGCTCTCATAGGCCGTGGGATCGGTGAGCACCGCATCCGACATGTCCGGCCCGAATCCCCTGACGAATAGTTTGATCAGCGCGTTCTTGAACGCGGGTGAACGCGAACGCGTGGCCGCCAGCACCAATCGGGAAATGCCATGTTGCGGCAGCAGATGCTGGAGCGCGACGAAAGCGCGGCCGCCCGCGCCCGGCGTGGAGTCGGTCACGAGCGGGTTCCCTCGGTGGTGGCGGGCGCGGTGAGCGCCGGTGCGAGCTTGCGCAGATCCCTCATCAGGGCTTCGACGCGTAATGGCGGCGTGAAGACAGCGACCCGGCGCGCCTGCGAGTCCAGCACGAACACCGTGGCTGAATGATCCATGGTGTAGCTGCCCCCCGCGAGCTCGACGCGGCTCGAGGCCACGCCGAATGTCCGCTGCGCATTCACAATCTCGGGCGCAGTACCCGTGAGGCCGATAAGATCGCCGCGGAATGCCGAAATGTACTTGCCCAACTGCTCCGGCGTATCCCGTTCGGGGTCCACGGTGATGAGCGCGATCTTGAGGCCCGGCAGCGCGAGGTCCTTCTGCACCGATGACAGCAGCGCGAGCGTCGTGGGACACACGTCGGGGCAGTGGGTGAAGCCGAAGAACACGAGCGTCGGATGGCCGCGCAGCTCCGCGGGCGTGACCGGCGCACCTTTGGTATCCACCAGGCTGAACTCTGCGAGCGGCGAAGGCTGCGGGAGAGCGGTGCCGCTTTCGAGCGGCGTCACCACCGGATCCATCACCGACCGCGCCAGGTACATGCCGGCGATTCCCGCCGCCAGCGCGATGGCCGCCACCACGAAGAAGTAACGTTTCGTCATGCCGCGATTATTCCAGAACCCGAAGCCCGTGACCGTCGGACATCTGATCGATTCGGCCATCCGCCGCCTGCGCCGGGCGAAACTGTTCTATGGCCACGGCACCGACAACGCGCGCGATGAGGCCATCGCGCTGGTGCTGCACGTGGTGAATCTGCCGCACGACGCGCCACGTACCGTACTCATGCGCCGCGTGACGACCGCACAGAAGGAACGTTTCGAAGCCCTGATCCGGCGTCGCATCGGCGAGCGGCTGCCGCTGGCCTATCTCACGCACGAGTCCTGGTTCGCAGGCCTGCCGTTCTACGTGGACGAGCGTGTGCTGGTGCCGCGCTCGCCGATAGCCGAGCTCATCGAGCGGCAGTTCTCGCCGTGGATAGACGCCGCGCGCGTGAAGCGCATCCTCGACATGGGCACGGGGTCGGGGTGCATCGCGATGGCTTGCGCGAAGTACTTTCCTCGTGCGCGCGTCGACGCCGTGGACATCGATGAGGCCGCGCTCGAGGTGGCGGCGATCAACCGGCGGCGCCTGCGGCTAACACGGCGCGTGAACCTCGTCGCATCCGACCACTTCCGGGCGCTGGGAAACGCGGCCTACGATATCATCGTGAGCAATCCGCCCTACGTGGGCGAGCGCGAGATGCGCGGATTGCCGCGCGAATACCGGCACGAGCCCCGGCACGCCCTGGCGTCCGGCCGGCAGGGGCTGGATTCGGTGGATGTCATCCTGCGTTCCGCCGCGAAACATCTGCAGCCGCTCGGTCTGCTGGTCGTGGAAGTGGGCAATACCGAGCGTGCGCTGATGCGGGCGTATCCCCGGTTGCCGTTCACCTGGCTGGATTTCGAGCGAGGTGGCGGCGGGGTGTTCCTGCTGACGCGCGAGCAATTGAAATCTGCAAAGGTGTGACGAACTCATGTCGGGCAATTCCATCGGCAAACTTTTTTCGGTGAGCACGTTTGGTGAAAGCCACGGGCCCGCGCTCGGCTGCATCGTGGATGGATGCCCGCCCGGATTGGAGATCACGGAAGCGGAACTGCAGGCGGATGTGGACCGCCGCCGCACTGGCACCTCGCAGTTCGTGAGTCAGCGCAAGGAGGGCGACGTGGTCCGCATCCTGTCGGGGGTGTTCGAAGGCAGGACCACGGGCACGTCCATCGGCATCCTCATCGAGAACACCGATGCTCGCTCACGCGACTACGAGAAGATCAAGGACCGCTTCCGCCCGGGTCACGCCGACTACACCTATCAACAGAAGTACGGCTTCCGCGATTACCGCGGCGGCGGCCGTTCCTCCGCGCGTGAGACCGTCATGCGCGTGGCCGCGGGCGCCATTGCGCGCAAGTACCTCGCCGAAAAACTCGGCGTGAAGATCAGCGGCTACCTGAGTCAGATCGGCTCGCTCGTCCTCGATCCCGTGAAGCCCGAGGCGGCTTACGACAATCCTTTCTTCTGCCCCGATCCGTCGCGCGTGCAGGAACTCGAAGACCTCATGTGGAAGATCCGCGGCGAGGGCGATTCGCTCGGCGCCAAGGTCACGGTGATGGCCAAGGGTGTGCCGCCGGGTCTGGGCGAGCCCGTGTTCGATCGGCTCGATGCGGATCTCGCGCACGCGATGATGGGCATCAATGCCGTGAAGGCGGTGGAGATCGGCGCGGGCGTGGCCGCGGCCGCGCAGCGCGGCAGCGAACATCGCGACGAACTCACGCCCACGGGTTTCCTGACGAATCATGCGGGCGGCATCCTCGGCGGCATCACCTCCGGCCAGGACATCGTGGTGCACGTCACGCTCAAACCCACCTCCAGCATCCAGGTGCCCGGCAAGACAATCGACATTGCGGGCAATCCCGTCGAGGTCGTCACCACCGGCCGTCACGATCCCTGCGTGGGCATCCGCGCCACGCCGATCTGCGAAGCCATGCTGGCCATCGTGCTGCTGGATCATTTCCTGCGTCACCGCGGCCAGAACGCCGACGTGACCAGCGCCACGCCGGTCATCACGGCGCCGAGGTAGTTAGTCATGGACAGGAAGTACGGTGTCTGCGTGCTCGGCGCCACGGGCCTCGTGGGCGAAACGCTCATCAAGGTGCTCGAGGAGCGCGATTTCCCGGTGTCCGAGCTCTTTCCGCTGGCGAGCAACCGCTCGCTGGGCAAACGCGTGGAATTCCGCGGCCGCCACGTTCCCGTGATCGACGTGGCCACTTTCGATTTCTCGCGCGCGCAGATCGGCTTGTTTTCGGCCGGCGGCGATGTATCGAAGGAATACGCGCCGAAGGCGGCGGCCGCCGGTTGCATCGTCATCGACAATACTTCCGAGTTCCGCTACCAGGATGACATCCCGCTGGTGGTGCCCGAGGTGAATCCCCAGGCGATCGCGCAGTACAAGGCGCGCAACATCATCGCGAATCCGAATTGCTCGACGATCCAGATGCTCGTGGCGCTGAAGCCGATCCACGACGCGGTGGGAATCACGCGCATCAACGTGTCCACCTATCAATCCGTGTCGGGCGCCGGCAAGGAAGCCGTGGACGAACTCGCGGCGCAGACCATTGCGCTCATGAGCGGCACCGAGCCGGCCAAGCCGCAGGTCATCGCCAAACGCATCGCCTTCAATGCCGTGCCCCAGATCGACAAGTTCCAGGACAACGGCTACACCAAGGAAGAAATGAAGATGTATTGGGAGACCCGGAAGATCCTCGGGGACCCGGACATCCTGGTGAACGCCACCGCCGTGCGCGTGCCGGTGTTCTTCGGCCATTCCGAGGCCGTGCATCTCGAAACCCGCAAGAAGATCACCGCCGAAGCCGCCCGGGACTTGCTGAGAAAAGCCCCGGGAGTCGAGGTGTTAGACGACCGTAAGCCAGGCGGGTATCCCACGGCAGCCACTGAAGCCGCGAACCGGGACACGGTTTATGTTGGACGCATTAGGGAAGATATAAGTCACGAACGCGGACTTAACTTATGGATCGTCTCAGACAACATCCGGAAGGGTGCTGCCACGAACAGCGTCCAGATCGCCGAGATTTTGGTGCGCGAGCATATTTAAGTTATATTGCGGGCGGTTTCAGCTTAGGGCTGCAAGTTTGTGCTCTAAGTTTTTGTTTCGATAAAGAAATCTCTAGCTGACGGTGGTTGTGGAGACGCGAATGATGCGGACTGGTCTCGCCCGGGGATTACTGGCGCTGTTGCTGCTGCCCGGAATCTCCCATGCACTGGGTCTCGGTGACGTTCGTCTGAACTCTCCGCTCAATGCGCCACTCGACGCCGAGATCGAACTGGTCAACGCCACGGCGGAAGACCTGGCGACGCTCGAAGCCAGACTCGCGAGCAAGGAGACCTTCGCTCGTTACGGACTCGACTGGCCGCAGTTCATGGCCGGAATCACCGTCACGCGTGATCGTTCCGCAAACGGTCAGCAGGTGCTCCGCATCCGTTCCACCGAAACCGTGACCGAACCCTTCCTCACGTTGCTCATCGAAGCCACCTGGGGCCGCGGCCGTCTCGTCCGCGAATACACCGTTCTCCTCGATCCTCCCGTGTTCGCGCCCAACAGCGTGCAGGCCGCTCAGCCGGTCGCGCCGTCGGTGGGTGGCGCTACTTCGTCAGGTCAGATCTCGCGTCCCGCTCCGGTCGAGGCGCCGAGCGCTGCGCCGGTCGCCGCGGGTGGCGGCGACAGCTATGAAGTGCAGCGCGGCGACAGCCTCTCCGGGATCGCGCGCCGTCTCTCCGCGAGCACCGGTGCGCGCACCGATCAGCTCATGGTGTCCATCTATCGCGGCAATGCGGCAGCCTTCGAAGGCGACATGAACCGCCTGCGCGCGGGCTCCGTGCTCCGTATCCCCAGCGGCGAAGAAATCGCCGCCGTATCACCTTCGGAAGCCAGCGGTGAGGTACGTCGCCTTGCCGGTAGTTGGGCCGCCCCCGGTGGTGAATCCGGCGCGGGCCGCCTGCGCCTGGTTCCGCCGTCGGATGGCTCGGTTGATGGTGCGGCGAATTCCGCCGAAGTCAGCCGTCTGCAGGGCCGCGTGCAGGAGCTCGAAGGGCAGCTGACCGAGTCCCGTCGCCTGCTCGAGCTGCGCAACACCGAACTCGCCGATCTCCAGGCCAAGCTGGCCGCGTCCCAGCAGCAGCCCGCTGCGCAGACGCCGGTCGAAGCCCCGGCTCCCGCTCCGACGCAGCAGCCTGAAGCCGCTGCCCCCGTCACGCCGGAGCCTGCTCCGGAAACCACTCCTGCGACCGAACCGGCGCCGACGCCGCCAGCGGCCACGGAACCGGCTGCCGAACCCGCGCCCGCGCCGGCCGCGACGGTGGCCGAAGAAACCGAAGGTCCGTCGTTCCTCGACTCGATCCTGGAATACAAGTGGCCGCTGCTCGGCCTCGTCGTCCTCGCGCTGGGTGGACTGCTGTTCGCGAAGTCGCGCAACAAGCGTAAGGCGGCCGAGTTCGACGACAACCTGGGCCGTCTTGCCGAGCAGGGCGAAGACCGCCTCTCGCAGCCGGTCGATACGCTCTCGGATACGGGCCGCATGCGCGCGCCCGCCGGCGACGACATCCCGAACGACATCCTCGTCGAGGAATCCGGTTCGCATCGCGCGCTCTCCGAGACGCAGGACATCCCGCTCGCGCCGAGCGTGCGCACGGACGAAACCATCAGCAGCGAGACCGCGGTCAATCTCGACCAGGGCGATCCGCTGGCCGAAGCCGATTTCCACATGGCCTATGGTCTGTACGACCAGGCCGCGGACCTGGTGCGCATCGCGATCCAGCGCGAACCCGGCCGCCGCGATCTCAAGCTGAAGCTTCTCGAAGTCTTCTTCGTCTGGGGCAACAAGGAGGAATTCCTCAAGTTGTCGCGCGAGCTCGCGGATACGCGCGCCGAAGGCGAAGCGGGCGAGTGGGACAAGATCGTCATCATGGGCAGGCAGATTGCCCCCGAAGATCCGATGTTCTCGGAAGGCGGCGCCGGTGGCTCCGTCGGTGTGGATCTCAACCTCGACGGCGGCAGCTCCGGCGGCGTGGATTTCGATCCCTTCGATGTGAGCTCGCGTCTCGACGTCACGGGCGGCGGCACTCCGGATCCCATCGATCTCGACCTGGGCGCCGCACTGCGCGATCCGGATCAGACGGGTGAAGGCCTCGCGATCCCGAGCGACCTCGATCTCAACTCGGACAAGAGCGGCCAGACCACTCGCGAAATGACGGTCAAGATGACGCAGGCCGGTTCCGAAGCGCCGACCGTCGAACAGCCCGCGCTTCGTCCGCTCGATGAGCCGACCATTCGCGAGAAGGTGGAAGGCGCCATGCGCCGCAAGCTGAGCTCCGAGCAGACCGCCGAACTCGCGCTCGACGATCTCGGCCTCGAACTCGGTTCCCTAGAGCAGACGGATTCGCAGATCGGCCTCAAGCCCATCGCGCCTCCGCCGCGCGGACCCGACGCCAACGCGCCCACGATGGTGGCGGGCCTCGATGAGAATTCCCAGCGCCTGCTGGCCGCCGCGGCGGCCCGCTCGGGCCTGACCTCCGGCGACGACGGCCAGCTCACCGAGCACGGCGCCAGCGGCACGTGGTTCCTGACGGAACGCGAGCTCGGCGGCGACGTGGACCTGACCAAGGGCCGCTCCATCGATCCGAACAGTACGGCTTCCATGGCCAAGTTCGAGATGCCCGATGGCGACTTCGACGTGTCCTCGACGTCACGCCTCGCGGCGATCGATCCCAACAACGTCGACTTCCCGGTCGAACCGACGCAGCAGCAGCCCGCCGTCGGCGGCCGCGGCAACCTGGATCTCGACATCGGCAATGGCTTCGATGTGCCCGGCAGCGCCACGGAAGAACTGGCCGTGCCGGATCTCGAGCCGGTGACGTTGTCGGAAGTCGGCACGAAACTGGATCTCGCCCGTGCCTACGTGGACATGGGTGACCCGGACGGCGCGCGCAACATCCTCAACGAAGTGCTGAGCGAAGGCTCGGCTTCGCAGAAGCAGGAAGCGCAGCGCTTGTTAGAGTCGCTGCCCGGCTAAGCCGCGGCCGTGGCTCGTTTCGCCGTCGGCCTCGAGTACGACGGGCGCGCTTATTCGGGCTGGCAATACCAGCCCGGTCTCCACACGATCCAGGACCAGGTGCAACGCGCGCTGTCGCGCGTCGCAGATGCGCCCATCGAAGTGGTGTGCGCCGGCCGCACCGATGCCGGCGTGCATGCGTCGGGGCAGGTGATCCACTTCGACAGCGAAGCCGCGCGCAGTGAACGCGCCTGGCGCCTCGGCGGCAATACCTATCTACCCAACGATCTCGCCCTGGTCTGGGTTCGCGAAGTGCCCGGGCATTTCCACGCGCGTTTCAGCGCGACGGCGCGCAGCTATCGCTACGACATCCTGAATCGCGACTCGCGCCCGGGTCTCGTCTCCGGCCGAGCAACCTGGGAGCGCCGCCCGCTGGATGCCGCCCTCATGAACGAATGCGCCCAGGTGCTCCTGGGTGAACACGACTTCAGCGCCTTCCGCGCCATCGAGTGCCAGGCCAAGTCGCCGGTGCGGCGGATCGAGCACATCGCCGTCAGTCGCATAGACGATTGGGTTCGCGTGGACATCACTGCGAACGCCTTCCTGCACCACATGGTCCGGAACATCACCGGGCTGCTGATGGCGGTGGGGCAGGGAGAATCGCCGGCCAGCCGCGTCGCCACGGTACTGGCCAGCCGGGACCGCAGGACCAGCGCCGCGACGGCGCCGCCCGATGGCCTGTACCTGGCGCAGGTCCGGTATCCGGCCGAGTTCGGACTGCCCGCCCAATCCGCTATGATTCGCGCCTCTTTGGGCAGCCCCTGAGCAACATGTCCTGGTTCGAAAAAATCATGCCCTCGCGCATCAAGACCGAGCGTCGCACGCGTTCGGTCCCCGAGGGTCTGTGGATCAAGTGCTCGGCCTGCGACGCCGTGCTGTACCGCGCCGAACTCGAGCGCAACCTCAACGTCTGCCCGAAGTGCAGCCATCACATGCGCATCGGCGGGCGCGAGCGTCTCACGCGCTTTCTCGATGAGGGCGGGCAGGTGGAGATCGGCGCCACCGTGTCGCCCGAGGATCCGCTCAAGTTCCGCGACAGCAAACGGTACCGCGATCGTCTCGCCGCCGCGCAAAAGGCCACGGGCGAACGCGATTCGCTGATCGTCCTCGCCGGCACGCTCGAGGGTCTCAACGTCGTCGCCTGCGCGTTCGAGTTCCGGTTCCTCGGCGGTTCCATGGGCTCGGTCGTCGGCGAACGCTTCAAGCGCGCCGTGGATCACTGCATCGAAGTGCGCGCGCCGCTGGTGTGTTTCTCCTCGAGCGGCGGCGCCCGCATGCAGGAAGCGCTGTTCTCGCTCATGCAGATGGCCAAGACCAGCGCCTCGCTGGCGCGTCTGGCGCGTGAGCGCCTGCCTTTCATCTCGGTGATGACGGATCCGACCACCGGCGGCGTGTCCGCGAGTCTCGCGATGCTGGGCGATCTCAACGTCGCCGAGCCTCGTGCGCTCATCGGCTTCGCCGGTCCCCGCGTGATCCAGCAGACGGTGCGCGAGACGCTGCCGGAAGGTTTCCAGCGCAGCGAGTTCCTGCTCGATCATGGCGCGCTCGATCTCATCGTGGATCGCCGAGACATGCGCGAGAAGCTGGGATCGCTGCTTCGTCAGCTCATGGGGCAGCCCGCCGCGCCGGCCGCGGCCGCGACTGCCGCCACGACCCCGCCGCCACAGTAATGTCAGCGCTGGCCGCCTGGCTCGCGCGGCAGGAGAGGTCACATCCCAACGCCATCGACCTGGGCCTCGCGCGTGTGCGCGAGGTCGCGGCCCGGCTGGACTTGCTGCAGCCCAGGCATCGGGTCATCACCGTCGGCGGCACGAATGGCAAAGGCTCCACCGTCGCGTGGCTCGATGGATTGCTCCGTGGAGCAGGCCTTCGTTGCGGTCGATTCACCTCACCGCATCTGACCCGATACAACGAACGCATCTGCCTCGACGGACGTGAAGCGCGGGACGATGAATTGATCGGTGCGTTCCAGCGCATCGACGCGGCGCGCGGCGACATCACGCTCACGTTCTTCGAATACAACGCGCTCGCCGCGCTGGACCTCTTCACGCGCGCGCCCGTGGACGTGGCCGTGCTCGAAGTCGGGCTCGGGGGCCGGCTGGACGCCACCAACATCATCGACGCGGATGTGGCCGTGGTCTGTTCCATCGGCATCGATCACGTGGACTGGCTGGGTTCGACACGCGAGCAGATCGCGCGCGAGAAAGCGGGGATCTTCCGGGCGAATCGCCCCGCCGTCCTGGGCAGCGCCGACATGCCGGCTTCGATGTTCGAAGCCATCGAGGCCATCGGCGCCAGGGCCGTCGTGCCGGACCGCGATTATTACGTACGGGGTGGCGATCGCCGCGGTGAAACGTGGAGCTTCGAGTGCGGCGACATCCGGCTCGATGCCTTGCCCGCGCCTGCGCTCGCCGGGCGTCTGCAGACCGGCAATGCCGCGACCGCGCTCGCGGCGCTCGCCGCCGGCGGATTCCTTCCCGCCCTCTCGCGCGACAACGTGGTCCGCGCCTTGCGCGAGGTGCAGATCCGCGGTCGCTTCCAGGTATTGCCCGGCGAAGTGGAATGGGTGCTCGACGTCGCGCACAACGTGCCCGCGGCCGAAGGACTGCGCGCCAATCTCGAGTCGCTCCCCCGGCGGCGCACGATCGCCGTGTGCGGCGTGCTCGGCGACAAGGACATCGCGGGTATCACCGCGACGCTCGCGCCCGTGATCGACGAGTGGGTGCTGGCGGGACTCGAAGGTCCGAGATCGGTGAAGCCGGATGAGCTGGCCGCGAAATTGCCCGCAGGCGCGCGCGTGCGGGCGTCCGCGCCGGACGTTCACGCCGCGTGCCGCGTGGCGCGCGAGATTTCCGCACGCGGCGACCGCATCGTGGTGTTCGGTTCCTTCCTCACGGTCGGGCCGGCTCTCGATTTCCTTGGGATATAGTTCGCGCATGGATTCACGAGCCAAGCAGCGAGTCACCGGCGCCGTCATCCTGGTCGCGCTGTTCGTGTTGCTGGTGCCCGAACTACTCACCGGTCCGAAGACCGCGCCGGGCCACGCGGATACCCCGGCGGAAGAAGGGTTGCGCCGCTACACCATCGATCTCGATGCGCCCGGTGCGAGCGCCACACCCGCGGGCCAGGCCTCGCAGCCCGCGGCGTCGGTGAATCTTCCGGCAGTGGCGCAAACGAACACCGAAAGCGAACTCGCCGTGCCCGGCGAAGCTGCGGCGCCCGCGCCCGATGAGCCCGAAGCTGCAGCGCCCACTGCGCAGACGCCCCCAGCCCAGACGGCGGCGCAACCAGCCGTTCCGAGGCCCGATCCCACGCCCGCTCCCGCACCGGCTTCGGCGCCGGCTCCGCAGTCAGCCAGGCCGGTGCCGCAAAGCGCGCCCGCGGCCGCGGCTCCGAAGCCGTCGGCGGCTACGTCGACATCAGCGGCAAAACCCGGCAGCTTCGTCGTGCAATTGGGCAGCTTCGGGAGTCGCGAGAACGCCGAACGTCTGGTTCGCGATATGACAGCGAAGGGTTTCACCACGTTCATCGCGCCGATCACCACCAATGGCCGCGAGTTGTACCGGGTTCGCGTAGGGCCAACCCGTGACCGGGCGTCGGCAGAGGCCCTGGCGGCCCAGCTCAAGCGCATGGGGCAGTCCGGAAGCATCGTGCCGATTTCGTGACGCAGGGCCGGGAGCGGCGCTGAATTGTGCTTTCGCCCGTGATGCTTCGATTACAATGCGCCGCCCTCTGAGGACAGCCGGACTCCACGACCCCGAGACCCCTTCGTGATCGCAGTCGACTACATCATCCTCGCCATCGTCATCCTCTCCGCCGTCATGGGCCTGGTGAGGGGATTCCTCCGCGAAGCCATCGCCGTCGTCACCTGGTTCCTCGCCATCGTGCTCGCCTGGACCTTCGGACCTTCGCTGGAGCCGCATCTGGGCGGCGTGCTCGTGGGTTCGCCGCTGCGCATCTGGGCCGCGCGGGCGATCATCTTCGTCGGCATCCTGCTGCTCGGCGGCGCCGTCGCCGTCATCGTGTCGCACTACGTGCGTGTCTCCATGTTCGCCGGCATGGACCGCTTCCTGGGCTTCGTGTTCGGCATCCTCCGCGGAATCGTGATCGTCGGCGCCTTCACCATCGCCGTGCAGGCGCTGCGCATGGACGAAGACCCCTCGTGGAAACGCTCCAAGCTGCTCCCCTACGCCAGCGGCGTGGCCGACGCGCTGCGCGGCGTGGTCGGCGAGAAGCTTGAACGGCTGGAAAAGAACCTCACATCCAGGGCCCCCGCAAAGGGCTAAAGGAACAGACCACGCATGTGCGGAATCGCAGGCATCGTCGGAACGAGCGCAGTCAATCAGAGGATCTATGACGCGCTGACGGTGCTCCAGCATCGCGGGCAGGACGCGGCAGGTATCGCCACGGTCCAGGACGGCGAACTCTTCGTGCGCAAGGGACAAGGCCTGGTGCGTGATGTGTTCGACCAGCACGCCATGCAGGATCTCAAGGGCAACATGGGGATGGGCCATGTGCGCTATCCCACGGCCGGCAGCGACGGCGCCGCCGAGGCCCAGCCCTTCTACGTGAACGCGCCCTACGGCATCTGCCTCGGGCACAACGGCAATCTCACGAACGCGCGCGAACTCGCCGAGGTCATCGAACGCGAAGACCGCCGCCACCTCAACACCAGTTCCGACTCCGAAGTGCTGCTCAACGTGCTGGCTTCGGAGTTGCAGCGCGTGGGCACGCCGCGCGTCACACCGGCCGACATCTTCGCGGCCGTCAGCGCCGTGTATCGCCGCTGCCGCGGCGGCTACGCCGTCATCTCCATGATCATCGGTCACGGCCTGCTGGCCTTCCGCGATCCCAACGGCATCCGTCCTCTGGTGCTCGGTCAGCGCGAGACGCCGAAGGGCGCCGAATGGATGCTGGCTTCGGAGAGCGTCGCGCTCGACATGCTGGGGTTCAAGCTCGTGCGCGATGTGGCGCCGGGCGAAGTCGTCTACATCGACGTGCTCGGACGCCTGCATTCGCAGGTGTGTTCGGCCACGACGCGACACGCGCCCTGCATCTTCGAATACGTGTACTTCGCGCGCCCGGACTCGCTGATCGACAACATCAGCGTGCACCGCGCGCGCATGCGCATGGGCGATCGTCTCGCCGAGAAGATCGTGCGCGAGCGGCCCGATCACGACATCGATGTCGTCATCCCGATTCCCGACACCAGCCGCACCAGCGCCATGCAGGTCGCGCAGCATCTCAACGTGAAGTACCGCGAAGGGTTCGTGAAGAACCGCTACGTGGGCCGCACGTTCATCATGCCGGGACAGGAGCAGCGTTCGAAGTCCGTGCGTTCGAAGCTGAACGCCATCGACCTCGAGTTCCGCAACAAGAACGTGCTGCTCGTGGACGACAGCATCGTGCGCGGCACCACCTCCGCGCAGATCATCGACCTCGCGCGCGAAGCGGGCGCCAAGCGGGTGTACTTCGCTTCAGCCGCGCCGCCCGTGAAATTCCCGAACGTCTACGGCATCGACATGCCGGCCGCGAGCGAACTCGTGGCCAGCAGCCGCACCGAGGCCGAAGTCGCCAAGCTCATCGGCGCCGACTGGCTGATCTACCAGAACCTCGATGACCTCATTCACGCCTGCGTGCACGATCATTCCAGCATCAAGGAATTCGACACCTCGTGTTTCTCGGGCAGCTACGTGACCGGCGATGTCACACCCGAGTACCTGCAGCGTCTGCAGGACGAGCGCTCCGATCTGGCCAAGGCCAAGCGCCGCGACGGCGAACGCGCCGGGCTCAAGGTCATCTCGAAGAACTGAGTGGCCCGCGCCGGCGGGATCGCATGAATCCGCGCCAGGTCCTGCTGGAGCTCCATGACGCTGCGCTGCGCGCGGTGGATGGGCGCGAGTGCGTGGCGCAGGTGCTTCGCGAACTTGGCCACGTTCCCGTCTCGTTGTTCGCCATCGGGAAGGCCGCGAGTGCGATGACGCTTGGTGCGTACGACGCGCTCGGGGCGAACATCGTTCAGGCGCTGGTGATCACCAAGGATGGGCATGTGGATCCCGCGCTCCGGGATACGCGTGGTCTCGAGATCCTGGAGACGGCGCACCCGGTGCCCGACGAACGCAGCCTGGCTGCCGGCGCGAGACTGATGGAATGCATCCGGGCGATTCCCGAGGAATGCCATCCGGTATTTCTCGTGTCGGGGGGAGCTTCGAGCCTCGTCGAGTCCTTGCAGGACGGCGTGACGCTGGAACAACTGCGCGACCTCAATGCCCGTGGCCTCGCCGCGGGCTGGGACATCCGCCGGCTCAATCGGGAACGCGGACGATGGTCGCTGCTCAAGGGCGGCGGCGTCGCAAGACTGCTGGCGGGCCGTCCCGCGCATGCGTTGTTCATCTCGGATGTGCCGGATGACAGTCCCGGCGTGATCGGCTCAGGGTTGTTAGGCAGGGACGAGGGTCACGTAGACCGCATCCTGCGCATCGTGGTCGCGAACGCCGACGTCGCGACCCGGCAGGCAGCCGTCGTGGCGCAATCGATGGGACTCGAAGCCGAAGTTGGCGCGAATCGATTTTCCGGCGAGGTCGAGACCCTCGCGCGGGATTTTCTGAATGCGCTTCGAGCGACTCCGGCGGACCTGTTGATCTGGGGCGGG
>JBKPPO010000323.1:0-8142 GCA_046733635.1 Pseudomonadota bacterium
ATCCACATCCCCACGATGTTGCTGTCGTTGATGCTGGTGAATCCGTTGACCGTGGTGCCGGCGTACCTGCTGGCCTATGAAGTGGGTGTGCTCGTCACGGGCTCACCCCATGTGGTGTTCCACTTCGAGCTGAGCTGGGACTGGCTCCAGCAGGGATTGGGGCCGATGTGGAAACCGTTCCTCGTGGGCCTGGCCATCACGGGGACGAGCCTGGGCCTGCTGAGTTACGCGTTGATAGACATCCTCTGGCGATACACCACACGCAAGAGATATCGCGAGCGGCCGGGCGCCGCCAGCAAGTAATCAGGTCTTTTCGACCAGATTCCCGGCTTCGAGCTCGAGGATGCGGTCCATGCGGCCGGCGAGCTTGCGGTCGTGCGTGACCACGATGAGGCTCGTCGCCAGCTCACGATTGAGCTCCAGCATGAGCGCGAACACGGCTTCGGCGTTGCCGCCGTCGAGATTGCCGGTGGGTTCGTCGGCCAGCACCAGCCGGGGCCCCGTCACCAGCGCGCGCGCCACTGCGGCGCGTTGCCGCTCGCCACCCGACAACTCGTGCGGACGGTGCACCAGCCGCTGCCCCAGCCCTACCCGCTCCAGGATGGTTCGCGCAGTCGCCTCCGCCTCGTGCCGCGGCGTACGCCGCACGAGCAATGGCATGGCCACGTTCTCCAGCGCAGAGAACTCGGGCAGCAGATGGTGGAACTGGTAGACGAAGCCCAGCGTGCGATTGCGCAGTTCGCCGCGTGCCTTCTCGTCGAGCGCGTGGATGTTGCTGCCGGCGATGTTCACCTGGCCTTCGGTGGGACGGTCCAGTCCGCCGAGGATCTGCAGCAGCGTAGTCTTCCCGGACCCCGAGGCCCCGATGATGGCGATGCGTTCGCCGGCCTTCACCCGGAAGTTCACGCCCTGCAACACCTGCAGGTCGATCGGACCCTGCCGGAAACTGCGCCGCACGCCGCGGGCTTCGAGAACGAGATCATTCATGGCGTCACTCATGTCGCAGGGCCTCGGCCGGCAGCGTGCGCGCCGCGCGCCAGGCCGGGTAGATAGTCGCGATGGCGGACAGCAGCAGCGCCACGCCGGAGACTTCCAGCACATCGCCGAGCCGGACTTCGGAAGGCAGATCGCTCATGAGGTACACACTCGCATCCAGGAACTGTACGTTGAACAGACTTTCGATCCCGTGCACCACGTCGGTCACGTAGTACGCCAGCACCCAGCCCAGCGCCGCGCCGGCGAGCGTACCGACGAGCCCGATGATCGCGCCCTGCACGAGGAACATGCGGAGCACGTTGTCGGGTGCGGCGCCGATGGTGCGCAGGATGGCGATGTCCGTCTGCTTCTCCTTCACGATCATGACCAGCGTGGCCACGAGGTTGATCGCGGCCACCACCACGAGGATCAGCAGGATGAAGAACATCATCGACTTCGTGAGTTCGATGGAACGGAAGAACACGGCGTGGTCCTGCGTCCAGTCGCTCACGTAGTAACCCGCACCGGAGTAGTCGATGGCGAGCGCCACCTCGCGCACGCTGGCGCGTGCCTGGAACGGATCCTCGAGCGCGAGCCGCAATCCCGTGACATCGTTCCCGAGCCGGTACAGCCGCGCCGCGTCCGTCATGTGCGTGAGCGCCAGGCCGCGGTCGTATTCGTACATGCCGGATTCGAAGATGCCGCTCACGGTGAATCGCCGCATGCGCGGCGCGAATCCCGCGGGCGTCGCACTGCCTTCGGGCGCCATGAGCACCACGGTCTGACCCACCTTCACTTCGAGTTCTTCGGCGAGGGCCTTACCCAGAATCACGCGGAACTGGCCGGGCTGCAGATCGTCGAGCGCGCCTTCCTTCATGCGCGAACCCAGTCCCACCGCCTTCTGTTCCTCTTCCGGCAGGATGCCGCGCACCAGCGAACCCGCCACGCGATCGCCATTGGCCAGCAAGCCCCTCGATTCGACGAATGGCGCCACGGCCACGACGTTCTTCTGGACGGCCGCATCGGCTTGCGCCTTGCGCCAGTCGGCAATGCGGCCTTCGATGCCCGTGATCGTGGCGTGCGAGGTGACCGTGAGCATGCGATGCCGCAGTTCGCCTTCGAAGCCGTTGAGCACCGACAACACGACGATGAGCACGGCAACGCCGAGCGCCAGGCCGATCACCGACATCACGGCGACGAAGGACACGAATCCGCTGCGATGCGCGGATCGCAGGTAACGGGTGCCGATGAGCCATTCGTAGGGCCAGTCCGGAGAACGCATGCTCATTCGTAACGCAATGCGTCGGCCGGCGGGATGCGCGAGGCGCGAAAGGCCGGGTAGATAGTGGCCGCGAGCGTGATCAGCATCGCCACCACCGCGATCCAGGCGATCTGTTCGCCGTGGAGTTCAGAGGGCAGGCGCGTGACGATGTACACCTCGGAGCTGAAGAATTCGAAGCGGAAGAGTTGCTCGAGGAATGCCGCGATGGCGCCGGCGTTGTGGCCGATGAGCGCGCCCAGCAGTACACCGAGCGCGACGCCGAACCAGGCGATCACGCTGCCCTGGATCAGGAAGATCGCCATGACCCTGCGCGGCGAGGTGCCCAACGTCCGCAGTATCGCGATGTCCGTGCGCTTGTCGGTGACCACCATGGCGAGCATGGCGACGAGGTAGAAAGCCGCCACCGCGACGATGAGCATGAGGATGATGGCGACCATGGTCTTCTCGATGCGGATGGCGCGGAAGTAGCTGGCGTGGTCCACGGTCCAGTCCCGGATCTCGACGCCCGCGGGCAGCGTCCTCGCGAGCGCTGCCGCATCCTCCGGTGCACCCAGCGCTTCCTTGAAGTTCACGTGCAGGGACATGCGCGTCTCGGGACTCGGCAGCAGCGCCTTCACATCGGCGAGCGCCGCGATGAGCAGCGAGTCGTAGTCCTGCACCGTGGCATCGAACACGCCTGCCACGGTGAACTCCCGCAGCTTCGGTTCGGGCACGCCATCGGCATTGGTGGTGGGGATCAGCAACGTGATCGTGTCGCCGAGGCCGAGCCCCAGCATCGACGCGATGCCCCGGCCCACGATCGCGCGGTCGGTGCCGGGCTCCAGATCCTCCAGGCGGCCTTCGACGATGGCGCTGCGGATCTGGCCCACCTCGCCTTCGTGCGCCGGCTCGATGCCGCGCAGCCGAACCGGCAGCATGTCGGGCTTGCGTACGGCCAGCGCTTCCACTTCGATGAACGGGGATGCGCCCGTGACCTGCGGCGACGCCCGCAGTTTGACGGCCAGCGAATCCCAATCGGGCGCGGCGCCGGCCGTCGGCACGAAGACGCGCGCATGCGCGGAGAGTGACAGCAGCCGGTCGCGGAGCTCACCTTCCAGGCCGTTCATCACCGACATGATCACGATCAACGCAGTGACACCCAGGCACACGCAGAGCAGCGAGACCCAGGTGATGAAGGACACGAAGAACTTGTGAGAGCGCGCCCGGACGTAGCGCAGCCCGACGAACAGCGGCAGCGAATTCAGCATCGAGCGGGATTCTGAGGCAAAAACCGGACGGGCTTCACAAAAAGGGCTGTTAGAAGAGTCGGTGGGTGGCGACAGCGGCTGACTTTGCCATAGCGGGGGGTATATTGCCGCCACGGTCGAGTCGCCGGCCGTAGGAGAACGCCATGCTTGCTCGCACGTTGAAGATCGCCTCCGCCGCCCTGGTGCTCGGAATCTCGGCCCCGGTGCTCGCCGAAACGCTGGCCATCGACGGTCAGGTCGCCATCAAGCCTTCCGGCGTCGAGACCCCGCAGCGCGGCTCTTCCATGGAAGCCGTCGAAGCCCGCTTCGGCGCGCCGTCCAACAAGTCCTCGTCGGTCGGCACGCCGCCCATCACCAAGTGGTTCTATCCGAACTTCGTGGTCGTGTTCGAGAACGACAAGGTCCTGCACGCGGTGGTCGTCGCGGGTTAGTCCGCCGGGCACTGCCAGGTCTCGATCCAGCGCACTCGCAGTGCGCCGGGCCAGACGTACACACACACTTCGCTACCCGGCTCGACACGGTCGAGTGTCCCTCGCGTCACGACAACCGACTCGGGCGCGCCAGGCGGTCCCCACGCACCCAGGCCGAGTTCGTTCGGATTTCCGGCGCGCTTCGAGGTCACAGTGGCGCGGAAAATCTGCGGATTCCCGGCATCCCACTGCCGGTTGACGAGGGCCACGCAGCCGTAGGCGTAGAGCAATGCCATCACGATCGCCAGCCAGGCCGAGCTCCCGCGAACCTGGGGCACGAACACCAGCAGCAGGCCGAAGACCACCCCCGCGCCTGCGAGCGTAAGCCCGATCAGCTCGCGAATATCGAAGGTCTCGGTGTCGAGGAATGCGCGCAGCGCAAGCATGGCGGCGGCGATCCACATCTCGACGCCCACGATCACGGCCATCTCGTTGGAAGACCCATCGAGCTTGTAGAGACTGCCGCGCCGGGCGATCAGCAGTGCGCCTATCCATGGCAACAGCGCGAGCATGACGATGACGAGGTCGTAGGGCCGCGGCCGGATCAGCGCCCAGAACAACACGCTCAACGTCGCGTACAGATACCATCGGCCGATGCGGCGCGCCGATGCGAGCGCCGCCAGCTTTTCATCCACCGATCCGGGCAATTCCCGGTCGCCGAGGACCTGATCCAGCGAGGCCTGACGCTCCTTCGCGTCGAGATTGACGATGCCGCCCTCGGCGAGCCACTCATCGATGCGGGCGTCGAAATCCAGGCCGGACGGAAGATCGAGTTTGCGTCCCCCGCTCTCGCGAGGCAGCAGGCGCAAGAAAGTCCCCGCTTCGCCGCCGCTCACGATGCGCAGGCTGTCGAAGTCGCCGCGCCGCGCATGACGTGCCGTGAAAACGCCCCGGACTTCGATGGTGTCGGCGCGCAAGGTCACCCGTATCCTGTTCACGGCGAGGATCATGCAGATGCCCATCGCCAGGAAGGCCGCACAGATGCCGATCATCATGATCGTGACGCCGGGGCCCTCGTCTTGACCGGCGAAATACACCACTCCCGCGATGCTGATGATCGCGGCAAACGACCCTATGATCGCGTACATCCGCTTCACACCCCGGCGCAGCCGGTAGACGCGCGGATATCGCCCCCCGCTCACGGCACGTCCTGTGCCTAGCTACTGGCGGCGGGCGCCGGGCTGAGCTCGTCGAGGCCCGCGAGCCAACGGCTCAGCTCCTCATCCTGCTCGAGGTGCTGCGGGAAGTTCAGGTCGGGCCCGCGGCCGGGCCGCGCGAGCAATCGCAGTGAGGGCGCGCCGCCGTCGCGGTCCACCAGGCATCGTGCGTGGAAATCTTCTCTTCGCACTTCGCGAGTCGCGAACATCTCGCGAAGCTGCAGCGAGTCGGGCCCGAGCGTGACCTGGATGCGCCAGGTGGACATGACGATCACCGCACCCACCAGCGCGAGCACGGCGAAGATCAGCGCGAGGAACGCCACGGGAATCCGGGGCCCCTGGACGTTGAGCACGAAATTGATGCTGGCGCCCAGGCAGGCGACGGTGAACAGAGTCCCCAGCAGTTGATACACACGGCGGATCGACCGCCGCAACCTGTAGGCGCGCGGATACCCTTGGTTCATCCCCCTCCCCCCTGTCGTTTTTCTTGTGGGCGATTTGCACCGGACGCCGGCAAGGTTAAGCTGCCGCGCCTTCGAAATGCCATCCCTGCTTCACCCCCCCATCCCCGCGCCCCGGTCGCGGCAACGCTGGCACCAGCTCTACGGCTCGGCGCGCAGCCTGGCGCTGGCCGAAGCCATCGAAGCAGACTCCCGGCCCTACCTCGTCATCGCGCGCGACGCGCGCGAACTCGACCAGCTACGCGCGGAACTCGCGTTCTTCCTGGGCGGCTCGGCGCGGATATTCGCGCTGCCCGATTGGGAGGTGCTGCCTTATGACGTGTTCTCGCCCCACCCGGACATCATCTCCGAGCGGCTCTCGGCACTCGCCGAACTGCCGACGCTGAAGTCCGCGGTCATCCTGGCGGCGGCCGACACCCTGGGCCAGCGTATTGCTCCCAAAGGTTACGTCGAGGGCCGCACTTTCAACTTCGCCGTGGGTGACCGTCTCCAGGTGGAGCCGCTGCGCGCGCGGCTCATCGAAAGCGGCTACGCGGCGGTCTCGCAGGTGACGGCGCCGGGCGAATTCGCGTTGCGCGGCTCGTTGTTCGACGTGTTCCCGATGGGGACCTCGACGCCGCTGCGCGTCGATCTGTTCGACGACGAGGTCGAAGCGATCCGCGAGTTCGACCCCGAGACACAGCGCTCGGGCGAATCATTGAAGCAGGTGCGCCTGCTCCCGGGACGCGAGCTGCCTCTCGATGCCGAATCCGTGAAGGCGTTCCGGCTGCGATACCGCAAGCGTTTCGAAGGCGACCCCACGCGCAGCATCATCTATCGCGGTGTGAGCGATGGCCTCGCGCCGCCGGGCATCGAGTACTACCTGCCCCTGTTCTTCGACACCACGGACACGCTGCTGGACTATCTACCGGCCGACACCGTGGTGTGCGCCGGAGGCGATCTCGCCGGCAACCTCGAGCGCGCCGCCGCCGTGGTGGCGGAGCGCTTCGAGGAACGGCGGCACGACATCGAACGCCCCATCCTCGCGCCCGAAGAGCTGTTCCTCGGCCCCAAGGAGCTGCAATCCCGGCTCGACGGCTTCACACGCGTCGATGTGGAAACCTTCAAGGCCGACATCGAGCTCGAGTCCCGCGCGGACAGTCACAACTTCCCCACGGCTGCGCCCCAGGAATGGCGCGTCGATCTGCGCGCGGAGCGGCCGCTCGCGCCGCTCGAGAATTTCCTCGACGGCTTTCCGGGCCGCGTGCTGCTGGCCGCGGACTCGGCGGGTCGGCGCGAAGTGCTGCTCGAGATGCTGCGCTCACATGGCCTGAAGCCGAAGATCCTCGCGGGATGGCACGAATTCGTCGACGGCGATGCGGCCTTCGCGCTGTGCATCGCGCCCGAAATGAGCGGCCTGCAGGTGGTCACGCCGCCGATCGCCGTGCTCGGCGAAGCGCAGTTGTTCGGCCAGCGCACGCGGCAGGAGCGCCGCCGCCGCCGCGCGCAGTCCGATCCGCAGGCCATCCTGCGCGACCTCACCACGCTGGGTCCGGGTTCGCCCGTCGTCCATGAAGAATATGGCGTGGGCCGTTATGTGGGACTGCAGGTCATGCAGGTGGCCGGCCAGGACGGCGAGTTCGTGGTGCTCGAATACGCGGGCGGCGACAAGCTCTACGTTCCCGTGCAGCAGCTTCACCTGGTCTCGCGATATTCGGGCGCGGCGCCCGAAAGCGCGCCGCTGCACAAGCTCGGCACGGACCAGTGGGCCCGCGCGCGCAAACGCGCGGCTGACAAGATCCGCGACGTGGCCGCCGAGCTGCTCGACCTGTATGCGCAGCGCCAGGCGAAGAAAGGCCCGCCGCTCGCGACCAGGGAGCTGGAGTACCAGGCGTTCGCCAACAGCTTCCCCTTCGAGGAGACGGCGGATCAGGCCGAAGCCATCCGCCAGGTGCTGCAGGATCTCGCCGCGCAGAAGCCCATGGACCGCGTGGTCTGCGGCGACGTGGGCTTCGGAAAGACCGAAGTCGCCATGCGCGCCGCGTTCGTCGCGGCGCAGGCGGGCAAGCAGGTCGTGGTGCTCGTGCCGACGACTCTGCTCGCCGAACAGCACACCAACAACTTCCGCGATCGCTTCGCCGACTGGCCGGTGCGCATCGAAAGCTTGTCGCGATTCCGCAGCGGCAAGGAGACGAACGCCGTGCTGGACGGGATCGAGAAAGGCACGGTCGACATCGTCGTGGCGACCCAGAAGCTTTTGCACGCCAACGTCCGGTTCAAGGATCTCGGGCTGATCATCGTCGACGAGGAACACCGCTTCGGCGTGCGCGACAAGGAAAAGCTGAAGACCCTGCGTGCCGAGGTGCACGTGCTCACGCTCACGGCCACACCGATTCCCCGCACGCTGAACATGGCTTTGGGCGGCCTGCGCGACCTGTCGCTGATCACCACGCCGCCGGCCGAGCGCCTCGCCATCAAGACGTTCGTAACCGAATGGCACGCGCCGACCCTGCGCGAGGCGGCCTTGCGCGAGTTCCGCCGCGGGGGCCAGGTGTACTTCGTGCACAACGT
>JBKPPO010000324.1:0-22156 GCA_046733635.1 Pseudomonadota bacterium
AGCCACGGTTCCGCGACATCCGGGCCGCTGCCGAAAACTCCGCGGAACGATTGCAGGCCACAATGAAGGAGCACCCACACAGTCTTTCGGCTGCCACGCAATACGGCTACACGCTGTACGAGCTCGGCCGGTTCAAGGAGATGCTGGCGTTCAGCGAGAACATCATCGCGCGGGTCGACAAGGCGCCGAAGGATGCGCCGCCATACGATGACATCGAGGACAATCTCGCCTGGATCCACAACCACAAGGCATCGGCATTGCGCGCGTTGGGGCGCTGGGATGAGGCGGCCGACGTGCTGGCGCGATGGCGAAGCCACTCCGCCAACTCGGGCGACAAGGCCAGCCAGGCCATCAACCTCGGCTTCTTCTATAACGAAATGGGCCGTGCACAGGACGCGCTTCAGGCCATCGAAGGCATCGATTGGGCGCGCGGCATGAGCCCCTACGGCCGCACGCAGTTCCAGTTCGTGCGCTTCCAGGCGCTCCAGCAGTTAGGGCGCCGCGAAGAGGCGGCAGAGATCATCGACTGGTTCCGGAAACACGAAGCCGATGCGCCAGGCACCGCGCAAGCCGCGCTCATGGAGTTCGGCGACGCCGACGCAGCCGCGGCCTTGCTGATCGCCAATCTGCGCGATGTGGACCGACGTTTCGTGACACTGGCGCAAATCCAGGTGTATGCCGGCACTCCGCGCACCGAGCGCCAGAAAAAGCTCGACGCACTGAAGGAATCGCTGCTCTCACGTGCGGACGTCATCGCCGCCATCGATGCGGTTGGCCGGCGCGATAGATTTCCCATCCATTCGATGGAATACTGAATCCGGGCGTGGCTACCCGGCGGTCCGCCCGCCTCCAGAAAAATTCGACGCACGTGCAACCTCCAGCAGGGGTTCCACGTCCCAATCCTGACCCGGGAAATCCCATGCATACGCGGCCATGATCAAGCTGCACGACATACACAAGTATTACCACTCCGGTGGCCAGCCCCTGCACGTGCTCAAGGGGATCGACCTGCACATTCGCGAAGGCGAGCTGGTTTCGATCATGGGCTCGTCGGGCTCCGGGAAATCCACGCTGCTCAACATCCTGGGCGTGCTGGATTCCTTCGATCAGGGCAGCTACCAACTCGGCGGGCAGACCGTCGGCAGGCTCAGCGAGACGGACGCCGCGCACCTGCGCAATCGGATGCTGGGCTTCGTGTTCCAGTCCTTCAATCTTCTGCCGTTCAAGAACGCAGCGGAGAACGTCGCGCTGCCGCTGTATTACCAGGGCGTGGGGCGGCGGGAACGCAATCGGCGCGCCGAGGAATACCTGGACCTGGTCGGACTTTCGGATCGGAAGCACTTCATGCCTAACCAGTTGTCCGGTGGCCAGAAGCAGCGCGTGGCGATCGCGCGGGCGCTGGTGCACGGACCCAAGGTCATCCTGGCTGACGAGCCCACGGGCGCGCTCGATAGCAAGACCACGCACGAGATCATGGCGCTGCTCAGGGACATCCACTCGCGCGGCAACACCTTGATCATCGTCACCCACGAACAGGACGTGGCCGATCAGACCGAGCGCCAGATCGTGCTGCGCGACGGGCGCGTCACCTCGCAGGATGCCGGCGCGCTGCCGGCGGCGGTGGGCTGATGCTCGATGGCCTGCAGGAGATCTGGTTCACGATCCGGCAGAACAAGCTGCGCACGCTGCTCACGGCGTTCGGCGTGTTCTGGGGCATCTTCATGCTCATCCTGTTGTTGGGCGCCGGCCGCGGCATGCAGAACGGCGTGATGCAGGACTTCGGCTCCGAAGTGCTGGACTTCATCGTCATCAATGCGGGCGACACGAGCGTGGCCTACAACGGCATGGGCCTGGGCCGGAAGATCCGGCTCGACCAGGGCGACATCGACGCGATCCAAAACCAGGTGCCTGGTGTGCGCGTCGTCTCCGGCGACACCGTTCAGTGGGGCCGCACCATCTCATTCGAAGGCAAGAACGCCAGCGCGCCGGTGCATGGCGTGCCCGACGAATTCTTCACCATCAAGGAAGACGTGCCCTTCAACTTCGGGCGCAAGACCAATCCACTGGATGATCAGGAAATCCGCAAGATCACGGTCATCGGCACGTCGGTAGCAGACCGCCTGTTCCCGCCGGGCACGGACCCCGTGGGCAAGGACATCCGCGTCATGGACGTGGTCATGAAAGTCGTGGGCGTATTCCACGACAAGGGAAATCGCGGCCAGAACTCCCAGAACGTGTACATCCCGCAGTCCACCTATCAAAAGATAGTCGGTGGTGGCGAGAAGATAGACACGATCTGGCTGCGGCCGCAGCCCGGCGTCGACGGCTTCGATCTCGAGAAGCGCGCCGTGGAGCTGGTGAAGCGCCGGCACGGCGTCTCGCCGGAAGACCGGCGCGGCGTGAGCTCCTTCAACATGGCCGAACCTGCGAAGCGCGTGAACGGCTTGTTCATGGGCATCAACGTGTTCATCTGGTTCGTGGGCCTCGGCACGCTCACGGCCGGTATCGTCGGCATCAGCAACATCATGATCATCACGGTGAAGGAGCGCACGCGTGAGATCGGCATCCGCAAGGCGCTGGGCGCCACCCCGTTCTCCATCGTGAGCACGCTGCTGCTCGAGTCCACGCTGGTCACCGCGGTCGCGGGCTACGTGGGCCTCGTCGTCGGCGTGGGGCTCATCGAGCTCATCGCTTTCGCCATGCGCAAGGCCGGCGTGCAGGGCGGGTACTTCGTGAACCCGGAGGTGAACTTCAGCGTGGCGATGACGGCCATCGCGTTGCTCGTCGGCGTGGGTCTGCTCGCGGGACTCATGCCCGCGCTGCGCGCCGCGAAGATCACGCCCATCGAAGCGATGAAGGCCGAGTGACCCGCTGCGCATGATCGACACCGAGAAATGGCAGGAGATCTTCAGCACGCTCGGCCGGCACAAGCTGCGCACGGCGCTCACCGCCTTCGGCGTGTTCTGGGGCATCTTCATGCTCACGGTGTTGCTGGGCGCGGGCAAGGGCCTCGAGAACGGCGTGCAGGACGGCTTCCCTCGCGTCTCCAATTCCGTCTACCTGTGGCCGCAAGGTACGACGCAGATTCCCTACCAGGGCATGCCCGTGGGACGCTGGGTGATGTTCGAAGTCGGCGACGTCGATGCGATCGCACAGAACGTCCCCAGCGTCGGCCGGATCGAAGGCCAGAATTCCGTGGGCGTCTGGGGTGGCAGCGCGCCCTATACCGTGCACAAATCGAAGAACGGCGTGTTCAGCGTGCAGGGTGGTTTCGCGGGCGTGGACGCGTTCGATGGCCTGAGCCTCGTGGAAGGCCGCATGCTCAATCACATCGACACGCGCGAGACGCGCAAGGTGGTGGTCATCGGCCAGCGCGTGCGCGACCAGCTCTACCTGCCGGGCGAACCCGTGATCGGCTCGCAGGTGCAGATCAACGGCATCAGCTTCGACGTGGTCGGCGTGTTCAAGTCGCTGCAGGGCGGCGAGCAACAGCAGCAGGACGAGCGCATCTATCTACCGAACACCACGCTGCGAAACGCCTTCAACCAGGTGGGTCGCGTGGGCAGCCTGGTGTTCACGCCCAAACCGGGCATTCACGCGAGCGTGGCGCAGGATGACGTGCTGCGTTACATCGCGCAGCGCAAGAAGATCAGCCCAGACGACAAGGGCGTGTTCGGCAGCTTCAACCTGCAGACCGAATACGACAAGGTGCAGGGCTTGTTCACGGGCATCCGCGTGTTCAGCTGGATCGTCGCCGTGGGCACCATCCTCGCGGGCGCCATCGGCGTCGGCAACATCATGCTCATCGTCGTCAAGGAGCGCGTGCGAGAGATCGGATTGCGCAAGGCGCTGGGCGCCACGCCCGCCTCCATCGTCACGATGATCATGCAGGAGTCGCTGTTCCTCACGGCGGTGGCGGGTTACTCGGGCCTCGTGGTCGGCACACTCGCGCTGGAGGGCGTGGCTGGTGCGCTGCGTGCCAGCGGCGGCAAGGCCGGCTTCTTCGGCCCGCCCGAACTCGAATTCCAGACGGCGCTCGTGGCGCTCGTCGTGCTCATCATCGCGGGCGTGCTCGCGTCACTCATGCCGGCGGCGAAGGCCGCGGCCGTCAATCCGATCATCGCGTTGCAGGACGAATAATGAAGAAGCTCATCAAGTACGCCGTGCTGGCCCTCGTCGCCCTCGTCTTCATCGGCACCATCGTCTTCCTGTACCGCAAGTCGCAGGACGATCCGGTGGTGTACGAGGCCGTGAGCCCCACGACGATGACCATCGTCAAGAAGACCGTGGCCATCGGCAAGGTGATCCCGCGACGTGAGATCGAGGTGAAAGCGCAGGTGTCGGGCGTCGTCGACAAGCTCTACGTCGAAGCCGGGCAGGTCGTGAAGAAGGGCCAGGTGATCGCGCGCATCTCGCTGCGGCCGAATGCGCTCAACGTCAACCAGGCCGAAGCGCAACTGCAATCGGCCAGGATCAACCTGCAGAACCAGGCCGCGGATCTCGAGCGGTATCGCAAGCTGGTCAAGGACGGCGTGATCTCCCAATCGCAGTTCAACCAGTACCAGACTACCTACGAGGTTCAGAAGGAAGCCGTGACCTCGGCCGAAAATGGCCTGCAACTATTGCGCACGGGCGCCACGCGAAGCTCGGGACTGGTCTCCAACATGATTCCAGCCACCATCGACGGCACCATCCTCGACCTGCCCAACAAGGAAGGCGCGTTCATCATCGAGTCGAGCACGTTCCAGTCCGGCACGTCGCTGGCGACGCTGGCCGACATGAATGACATGATCTTCGAAGGACTGGTCGACGAATCGGAAGTGGGCAAGCTGAAACACGGCATGGAGCTGGTGCTCAACGTCGGCGCGCTGCAGGGCAAGCCGTTCAGCGCCAGGCTCGAATACATCGCGCCGAAAGGCGTGACGGACCAGGGCACGATCAAGTTCACGATCCGCGCCGCCGTGCAGCTCGACAAGGATCTCTACCTGCGGTCGAACTACAGCGCCAACGCCGACATCGTTCTCGACAAGCGCGAGAACGTGCTCGCCGTCAACGAAGGCAACCTGCTCATGGAGAACGGCAAGACCTTCGTGGAAGTGCAGACGGGCCCGCAGACCTTCGAGAAGCGCGAGATCCAGACCGGACTTTCCGACGGGATCAACATCGAAGTGACCAACGGCCTGCGCGCGGAAGAAAAGATCAAGAAGCGCTGAGCTCGCAGCCTCTCAAAGCTGCGCCGCCTTGCGAACCCACTCGGCTTCCAGCGGCTCTTCGCGCATCGGCAGGCCTTTGGCGAGCATCCACCGGTGCAGCCAGGAGATGCCGCGAGTCGACTGCGCTTCCGGCAGCTGATAGGCAGGATCGGTCAATGCTTCGTCCAGCGAGATGAAACGGTACCCGCGCTTGCGGAGCATGTCCGCCAGCGCGGGAAGATGATCGGCATTGAGCTCGTTGGCATGCAGCAGCAGTGTGTGTTTCATCGGCCGGCCGAGGAACTCCTGCGACAACGTCTCGAAGTGCGCCACGACGGTCTCCATGTACGCGAGGTATTCGGTCGCAAGCTTCGCTTTCATCGCCTTGTCGCGCCGCTCACTCGCAAGCGCGTAGGCACGCGCGAAGACGTAATCGTTGTTGTCGACGGTGACCGGTGCGATCACGTAACCGCGTTTCGCCAATAGCTCGTTCAGTTGCTGGCGATATCCTTCCGTGGGTCCGGTGCGCAATTGCGTGTGCCGGAAATACCGCAGCTTCTGGCCCCGCTCCGCGAGCAACATGCGCGTCACCGTCTCGCCGCGAATCAGATCCTCGGCGTACGCCTCGAACGGAACCTGGTTGATGCCGATGTGGGAGTAGGTGTGGTTGCCGAGCTGAAATCCCGCGTCCAGCCACTGCGTCAGCAACGCGGTGCGAGCATCGATCTCGCCGCGCACGAACAGCTTGTGTTCGTTGACGAATCCGATGGCCGGCGCCTGGCTTGCCCGCAGCGCGGCGAGCAGTTTCTTGGTCTGGCGCTGCTGGTCCGCAAGATCGCCGTCGCCGACAAAAGGCAGATCATCGATGGTGATCGCGATCTCACGAGCAGCTTGCTGCGAATACGCGGGCGCGCTCAGCGCGCAGATCAACACCAGCCATCGAATGATTCGCATGCGTTCCTCCGCAAACAAGGAGGGACGCAGTCTAGGGAAGAGGTGAGCGAAACTCACCTCTCCCCGTTTGGACTACGGCGTGTTGCCGTACCCGATGGCGCCATTGCAATGCATCCACTCGCTGTTGGATCCACCGCCGCAACTGCCATTCGCATACAACCCGGTGTTGTAGCTCTGCGCTTCGGACTGGCGCGTCGAGCCGTTCACCTGGATGTAATCCACCTGCACGTCACGGTTGCCGCCGTCGTTGGTGAAATGCACGGTGATTCCGCCGCTCAGCGACGTCGTAGCCGTGTAGTTCTGCATGCCGGTGCCCAGGGTCCAGGTCTGCACGTTCTGGTTGTTCACGCGCAGGCTGATGGATTCACCGCCGGCCGTGCCACGCGCGCGCACGACGATCGTCTTGCTGCCGCCACCTCCGCTGGACGAAGACGACCCGCCGCCGCTCGACGAAGAACTGCTGGTGCCGCCGATGGTGATGTCGGAGCTTCCGCTGCTCTGATAACCCTCGGTGGCCAGCACCATGTAGTTATGCGTGCCCAGGTTCATGCCGTACGAGGCCCATGCATCGAAATGATTGCCCGACGTGATGGTGCCGCCCACGCGCCGCGACTGCCGCACACTCCAGTACTGGTAGAAGGTGCAGCTATTGCCGGTGATGCAGGGTGCGTTCACACGTTGCGTGCGATAGACGTCGTACGTGCCGCCGTCGCTCGTCACCGTGCCCATGAAGCCCTGTCCGCCCGGTGGCCGGTACGTGCCCCAACTATCGACGATGTAGTACTCGACCAGCGGATTCGTGGTCCAGCCGTACAGCGTGAGATACGAATTGCCGTTCGGACTGAACGTGCCGGAATAAGTGACCGTGCGCCGGCCACCGGGATTCCAGCCCTTGCCGCCCACCCAGTTGTTGATGTTGCTCCACTGCGAGGTGTAGCGGCCGCCGGACTGCAGGCAGAACGTCACGTTCCCGCTGTCTTTCCAGAACGAGTAGTAATACCCGTCGTGTGTGCCGGTCTGGTTGTTGGTCAGGCATTGCGCCTGGGAAGGTGCGGAGTACAGCGCCGCTACGCCGGCCACCGCGAGAAAGATGCCGCGGCCCCTGCGGGCCGCCCTGATGAGACTTGCAACCATCTGAATTCCCCTTCGTTGTTGCAGGGAACCCCGATCCGCATGGATGGGTTCCCGTAAGACTCGTGTAGTTAGTCGTCTATCGAGGCTTCGATGACGTGGCGTGATGTGGACCTCCCTGGTCTTGTTAGCGCTATCCTGGCGCCGGTGCATCACAGCGCGGGCGGGTTTCGGCTGTCAACTTCGGGAATTTCGCGACAACGTTGTCGTTCGCAGGGTCGCGCCGACATTCCCCGGAGCGCGCGCCCGCACGGTGGATTGTTGTAAACAATGCAAGTCGTGGTCCCGTCCAAGCGCGCCCGAAACGACCGGCGTTGTCAGCGTGCGCGTCCCGTACTCGGGCCAGACGATTCGATTCGCGGCGAACTGTTCGCCGGAGCGAAGCGCCGTCCGTTGACGGCTCTTTTCCACTCACACCATCCTCCCGCCATGCAGCAATCACTGACCGAACGAATCGCCGTCGTCGACGTCCTGCGAGCGGTAGCGCTGTGCGGTATCGCCGTCACGCATGCCGAGATGGGTTTCCTCGCCGGCCCGCCACCCTCCGCTGACTTCATGGTGTTCAGCCCGATCGATACCGCCGTGGACCGCTGGGTCGACATCCTGGTCGAGAGCAAATTCTTCACCATCTTTTCATTCCTGTTCGGGCTGAGCTTCGCGATCCAGATCGACAGCGCGCGCCAGAAGAATCGGCCTTTCACGGGGCGATTCGCCTGGCGTCTGACGCTTCTGTTCCTCATCGGGATGGCGCACCAACTCGTCTTCAATGGCGACATCCTGATGATCTACGCAGCGCTGGGACTGCTGCTGATCCCGCTGGCGCGAATCCGCAGCGGCATCCTGCTGGGTGCGGCGCTGCTCCTGGTGCTGAACGTTCCGGCGCTGGTCCAGAACCTCGCGCGAGTGCACTCACCGCCCTCGGTGGCCGAGCAGCAGCGTGCAACCGACTACATGCGGGAGGTCTACGGCGTCGGCGGCAAACGCCTCTACGAAGCCAACAAACACGGGAGCTTCCTCGAGCTCGCGCGCACCAACTACACCGAGGGACTCGAAATGAAATGGGTGTTCCAGTCGTCCACCGGACGTTTCTGGATCACCTTCGGCTGCTTCCAGCTGGGAGTGTGCGCGGGCCGCGCGCAATTGTTCCGCGACACGGAGCGCAACCGGCGGTTTTTCCAGGCGACGCTCGTCGGCGGCGGCACGATTGCATTGGCGACCACGATCTTGCCGATGGTCTACTCCGCCGGAAGTGCGCTTTCGGGAGCCTGGATGTCGTTCGCTTCCGGGGTGCAGAAGGCGACGCTTGCGTCGTTCTACGTCGCCGCCGTCACGCTGGCGTTCTGGGCGAGGCCCCACGGCTGGCTGGCCGCGCTCGCACCGCTCGGCAAGATGGGGCTGACCACCTATCTACTGCAGAGCCTGGTGCTGGCGGTGATCTGTTGCGGATTCGGCCTCGGTCTCATGGGCGATTTCGGCTCCGCAGCCGGCGCGGCGATCGGCCTCGCGCTGTTCATCGCACAGATATTCCTCGCGCGATGGTGGATGAGCCGCTACTCGATGGGACCGGTCGAATGGCTCTGGCGCACGGCCACGTGGATGAAGCGCCAGCCGCTGGGCCAGCCGGCGCCCGCCTGACTCAGGCGCCGCAGCTCTCGCGGATGATGAGTTCGGTGGAGAGCATCTCGGGACGCACGTCGCCGGTCCAGTCCAGCAGTTTGGACACGAGGACACGGCCGGCTTTCGCGATGTCCTGCTGAACGGTGCTCAATGTGGGTGTGCTGAGGCGGCTCAGCAGATTGTTGTCGTAGCCCACGACCGATACATCACGTGGAACCTCGAGCCGTGCCCGATGCAGCGCGCGGATCGCACCCAGCGCGATGAGATCGCTGGCCGCGACGATGCCGTCGATCTTCACCTTCCGGCGCAGCAGCGTGTCCACGATCGCTTCGGCGGATTCGGCCTCGAACTCCACGCGGCCGATCAGCGAGTCGTCGATCGCAACGCCCGCTTCCTGCAGCGCCTCGGCATAACCACGGTAACGCTGCGTGGCTTCGGGATCGCTTCCGCCGAGAAACAGAATGCGCCGGCGCGCGAGTTTCAGCAGATGCTGCGTGGCGCGGCGCCCGCCCAGCATGTTGTCCGTGCCGACGGTGCAGTATTTCTGTCCCGGGATCTGGGCGCCCCAGACGACGAAACGGCTCTCCGTCTCGGCGAGACGGTTCAGCTCGTCGTGCAACACGCCTTGGCCCAGGAAGATCACGCCGTTGGCTCGGCCCGTCGTGGTGGCGTGCACCAGGTCCTCGTAGCTGGCGGGCGTCAGATGGCTCACGGTGAAATCGCAGCCGCGATCGCGCGCGGCTTCACCGATGCTCGCGAGTAGTTCGAGGAAGAACGGATGCGAGAGCGGCAGGGGCCGGCCGCGAACTCGCGGCGTGACCACGGTGATCGCACCTTCCGCGCCGATCGGACTCGCCGGCATGTGCCGCCGGAATTCATAGCCGTGTTTACGCGCCAGCGCCCAGAGCTGCTTCTTGGTCGCGCCACTGATCGACGGATGATCGTTGAGCGCGCGGGACACCGTCGAGACGGAAACCCTGGCGAGTTTCGCCAGCTTCTCGAGAGTGATGGATGCGTTGCCGTCTTCAGTTCTTTTCATGGTCCTTCTTCACGCGATCGATTTCGTTCTTGTTAGCGCTCGCAATGGCGAACGTGTGCGACTCATGCGGTGCGTCACCTTACCGTTCAACGCAAATTTGCGCAAAACGACGTCGACCTATTGCGCAACTTTCTGCAACGTGGGTAGTGTATTCGCATCGTTTCGCTGAAACCGCGTCACAACATAGCGCAAATATACGCAAAACGTACAAGGGGGCTCATGAAAATCCGCAGCGATCGGCCGTCCCGGTCCGATGTAAAACCGTTCCATTCACGCCTGCTGTTCACCATCGTGGGCGGCGCAGTGCTGGTGAATCCAGCCTTCGCGCAGGACCAGCCGGCCGAGATCGACGAAGTCGTCGTCACCGGCATGCGCGCCTCGCTCGAGAGCGCGCAGGCGATCAAGCTCGAATCCGACACCTTCGTGGACTCGATCACCGCGCAGGACATCGGCGCCTTTCCCGACAAGTCCGTGGCCGAAGCGCTGCAGCGCGTACCCGGCATCACGGTGTCGCGCCTGCAATCGAGCGACGACAGCAATCACTTCTCCGCCGAACCTTCGACGGTACTGATCCGCGGGCTCACGTTCGTGCGCACGGAATTCAATGGCCGCGACAGCTTCTCGGCGGACGGTTACCGCGGTCTCAACTTCAACGACATCTCGCCCGAGCTCATGGCCGGCGTGGATTCGTACAAGAATCAGACGGCGGAGATGATCGAGGGAGGCATCGCCGGCGTCGTCAATCTGCGTACGCGCCAGCCGCTGGACCTGGGCGAATCGACGCTCGCGCTCACGGGCCGCGTCAACTACGGCAGCCGCTCGGAAGAGCCGACCTATGAAGCCTCGGGTGTGTACAGCAAGACCTGGGAAACCGCGGGCGGCCGATTCGGCCTGCTCGCGAACGCCGCGTACTCGAACATCCTGACGCGCACGGAAGCCGTCAACATGACGCGTATCGCCACGTTCTGCTCCGACTACCCGCAGGTGGGCGGTGGCTTCCCGAACGCCGTGCTGAACGCCGACGGCGACGTGGTCTGCAACGCCAATCCCTATGGCGGCAGCGGCTGGCGCTACGCGCCCGGCCAGGTGAACTTCTCGCAGGTGGAGTACGACCGGACGCGTCACGGCGCGGCGCTCACGCTCCAGTACGAGAACGACGAAGGCAATCTCCAGATGACGCTGACGGGTGTGCACTCGCGCTACGAGAATCCGTGGCTCGAGCGAAGCTCGAACATCAGCTGGCCCACCGGCGCGGGCTTCGGCACGCCCGTGTGGGCCCCCTTCGGTTCGCCGGCCTGGCGTCCGATCACCGGCAATTTCTCGTTTGGCGCCGACGGCATGCTGGACTCCGGTGTCATCGGCCAGCCGGCCGACGCCGCGGGATTCTACGAAGGCACCAATGCCGGCAACCTCAATCATGGCTCCGCGGTTCCGGGCCTTCCGTTCATCAACGGCTCCGAAGCCTGCGGCGGCACGCCCTGCATCACTGGCGCCACCGTGAGCAACGAAGCCCGCATCTTCGATCACGATGAACAGACGCGCGACTTCTCGTACAACATCAAGTGGGATGTCACCGAGGACATCCACACGCAGTTCGACGTGCAGTACATCAAGGCGCGCACCAACAACTACGACATCCTGGTGGCGGCCAACAGCATCGCGCAGGCGAGCTACACCACGGACAGCCATGGGACGCCGAAGATCTCGCTGTCCGAAGCCCCGAATACGAACTACGCCTCGGGCTTCCTCGCCAATCCGCACAACTACTGGATGCAGTTCATCCAGGATCACTGGGAGAACAACGACGCCGACGAGCTCGCGGCGCGCGCCGACGTGGAGTTCGATCTCGCCGACGAAGGCTGGCTGGGCTCTCTCAAGGTGGGCGTTCGTTACGCCGACCGCGAGCAGAAGGTGCGCTACTCCTCGTACAACTGGGCGCCGATCGCGCCGCCCTGGGGTTGCAACGGCCCCGGCTTCAACGTGGACAACACCACACCCGCTCCGTATCCCGCGGCTTGCGGCAATCCGAATCCCTTCAATGGATATCCGGACGGCATCTGGGAATCGGTGAGCCTCGCCGGTCACTACGACGGCAGCGTATTCAACAACGGCCCGCTGGTGTTCCTGAACCGCGCCACGCTGCGCGACTACGAGCTGCACACCGAAGGTCTCGCGGATCGCAACGTGAATGCACCCGCAGGCTGGAATCCCCTGTGCGATCGCCCCAACAACGTCGCCGGCGAAGGCTGCTTCACGCCGTCCGAGATCCTCGACGTGCAGGAGAAGAGCAAGGCCGCGTATCTGATGTGGCGGTTCGGTGGACCCGAGGCGAACCTCGGCAGCGTGAACATCCGCGGCAACGTCGGCGTGCGCGTGGTGCGCACGGAAGTGTCGAGCCACGGCCAGGTCAGCTTCCCCACGGCCAACTGGTACAACGACGCGCTGGCGTCGGGCCAGGGCGCCTGCGATCCGGCCAACAACGGCGCGAATCAGGCCACGGACATCCAGTGCTGGCTCGATCCCTCGTTGCTGGCGTACAGCAACGGCAGTGGCACGGACAATACGCTCGACAAGGCGTACACCAACGTCCTGCCGAGCTTCAACGTGCGCATGGGATTCACGGACAAGCAGTTCGTGCGCTTCGGCTACTCGAAGGGGATGTCGCGACCGGACTTCGGCCTGCTGAGAAACTCGGTGAGCATCAACGCGCCGCCCATCGACGTGAGCAACAGCTCGCCTTACCTGATCCGCAACGCTCAGGGAGCCGTCACGGGCTACAACTTCATCTTCGCCGCCGAAGCCGGTTACGCGGGTCTCGAACCCGTGGAAGCCGACAACTTCGATCTGTCCTATGAGGCGTACTTCAGCAAGAGCAGCTCGTTCACGCTCGGTGTGTTCTACAAGAAGTTGCAGAACGCCATCGCCTACGGCCGCGCCGTGCGCGACATCACCAACAATGGCGTGACGGAAACCGTGACCATCCGCGGCCCGAGCAACGATCCGGGCAGCGGCGGCACGCTCAAGGGTTTCGAAGTGTCCTACCAGACCTTCTTCGATTCGCTGCCGGGCGCCTGGTCGGGCCTGGGCGTGCAGCTCAACTACACCCGCGCCAAGCAGGAGGACATCAACAACTCCAACCTCGCGGTGCAGGCTGGCTATCTACCGGGCAGCACCACGGCGTTCGGTGGCGGCAACAACGGCTCGACCGGTGGCCAGGGCAATGCGGGCAACCCGCTGTCGTTCACGAGCAACGTGATCGACTCGCATCGGCTCGCGGGCATCTCCGATCATTCGTACAACATCGTCGGGCTCTACGAATACGGCAAGGTCGGCGCGCGTCTCGCCTATAGCTGGCGCTCGGAGTTCCTGACCGCGAACCTCGATTGCTGCGTCGGCCTGCCCGTGTGGCAGAAAGCCAATGGCTACCTGGATGCCTCCGGCCGTTATGCGCTCAACGACAACCTGGAGCTGTCGCTCGACGTGTCGAACCTGCTCAACACCACTGCCGTGAACCAGCAGCAGGTGTTCGGCGACTCGACGCTGACGCCCGGCGCCAACCCGGTGAAAATCGATTCGGGCTGGGTGCGCAACGACCGGCGCTTCCAGCTCGGCGTTCGATTCAAGTATTGAGCGACGTGGGCGCTGGCGCATCCCCCCTCTCCTCGCGCCAGCGCCCACGCTTTTTAGGAAGCCAGATGACGAAAACGATGACGGCCGCGTTCAGCGGCCTGGTTTGGATGTGCCTGGTCCCGCTCGCTCCTGCGGCTGCCGCGCGCGACGGGACCTGTGTGGACTCTCCGCAGAAGGTGCTCACCGTCTGCGTCGCCGCGGATGCTCGCGGTCCTCACTACGACGTGTACCGCGGCGATCGCCAGGTTTTCGCGAAAGCGCGCCTGGGCCTGGAGCTCGACGGGTTCGGCAATCAGCCCGCCACCCAGATTAGTAACGCACGGCGTCGATCCGTGGATCAGACCTGGGAGCAGCCCTGGGGTGAACAACGCGTGGTTCGCGATCACCATCAGCAGCTGCAGGTGACGCTCTCGGGCTCGAGCCGGCAACGCACCGAGCCCTACGACCTCACGCTCCGCGTGTTCGACGACGGTTTCGGCTTCCGCTACGAATTCCAGGACATCGCGGCCGATCGTGAAGTGGCGATCACCGATGAGCTCACCGAATTCCGGCTGACGGGTGATTGGGACGCCTGGTGGTATCCGGCGCGTCACGCCGATCGCGACGAATATCTCTACAAGCGCGAAAAACTTTTCGCGGTGAACCTGGCCGAGACACCGCTCACGCTGCAATCGCCGGGCCTCTATCTATCCATCCACGAAGCGGCGCTGGTCGACTATGCCAGCATGAACCTGCGCCGCACCGCCGAGCGCACGCTGAAGGCCGACCTCATGCCCTGGTCCGACGGCGTGCTCGTGCGCAAGCGCGGACCCTTCTCGACGCCCTGGCGCACGGTGCTGATCACGGAGACGCCGATGGCGCTCGCGGATTCGCGTCTCACGCTCAATCTCAACGAGCCCAGCAGGATCGCCGACACCTCGTGGATCCGCATCGGCAAATACGTGGGCGTGTGGTGGGAGATGCATCTCAACAAATCCACCTGGGGCAGCGGCGACAAACACGGCGCCAACAACGCCAACGTGAAGCGCTACATCGACTTCGCGGCGAAGAAGAACTTCGGCGGCGTGCTCGTCGAAGGCTGGAACCTGGGCTGGGACGGCGACTGGATCGCGAACGGCGCGAGCTTCAGCTTCACGCGCTCGTACCCGGATTTCGATCTGCCGGAGCTCGCCGCCTACGCGCGCGAGCGCCATGTTCGGCTCATCGGGCACCATGAAACGGCAGGCGCGGTCGAGAACTACGAACGCCAGCTCGAGGACGCGATGGCGCTGTACGAAAAGAACGGCGTCGCCGTCGTGAAGACCGGCTACGTGAAACCCAATGGCTCCATCGAACGCAAGCTCGAAGACGGCAGCGTGGGGCACGAATGGTTCGCGGGGCAGTACCGCGTGCGTCACGAACTCGAGGTGGCACAGGTCGCGGCGAAGCATCACATCTCGGTGAATGCTCACGAACCGGTGAAAGACACCGGATTGCGCCGAACCTGGCCCAACATGCTGAGCCGGGAAGGGGCGCGCGGCCAGGAATTCAATGCCTGGGGCCGGCCCACGAATCCGCCGGAGCACCTGACGATCCTGCCGTTCACTCGGCTGCTCGCAGGCCCGATGGACTTCACCCCCGGCATCTTCGACCTCACGTTCGGCAAGACGGACGTCAACGAACGCGTGCAGTCGACGCTGGCGACGCAGTTGGCGCTCTACGTGCTCATCCACAGCCCCGTGCACATGGCCGCGGATCTGCCGGAGAACTACGAGCGCAATCCTGCGGCTTTCCAGTTCATCGGCGACGTGCCCACGGACTGGGAAGACTCGCGCACGCTGCAGGCAGAGATCGGCGACTACGTGGTGATCGCGCGTCAGCAACGCGGCGCGCGCGATTGGTACCTCGGTGCCACCACCGATGAATCCCAGCGCAAGTTGCGTATCCCGCTCGACTTCCTCGAGCGTGGGCAACGTTACGAAGCGCAGATCTATCGCGACGGCGAAGGCGCCAACTACCTGACGAATCCCCTGTCGATGACCATCGAGACGCGGCCGGTCACCTCGAAGGACGTGCTCGACGCGGCGCTCGCGCCCGGTGGCGGACTCGCCGTGCGCTTCAAGGCGCTGTGACCGGGTGATCGCCGTCTAACTGTTCGACTTCCCGCCGCCTGGCGGTGTTGCGTCCCGCACGCGCAGCACGGCCAGGCCGGCGAGGAACCATCCCGCCGCCGCGATCACCAGTGCGTACTTCGGGTCGCCATCCGCGAACCAGTCGAGCAGCGACGCGATCACGCTCACGGCGAGGAGCTGCGGGACCACGATGAAGATGTTGAAGATCCCCATGTTCACGCCCATCTTCCGCGCCGGCAGGTTGTTGGCGAGCATGGCGTAGGGCAGCGCGATGATGGATCCCCATGCGACACCGATGCCCACCATCGACGCCAGCAGCCAGTCGGGATCGCGGATCATGAGCATGCTGAGAATGCCGGCCGCGCCCGTCCAGAGGTTGACCCGGTGCGCGGCGCGGATGCCGAACCGTGCCACGAGCAGCGGGATGAACAACGCTGCGGCCGCGCCCAGGCCGTTGTAGGTGGCGAACAGCACGCCGACCCAGTTCGCGCCGGCTTCGTAGGCCGGGGTGCCAGGCTCGCTGGAGCCGAAGTGCAACTGCGCGACCGCGGGCGTCGTATAGACGAACAGCGCGAACAAGGCGAACCACGAGAAGAACTGCACCACGGCAAGCCAGCGCATCGACGCAGACATGCTCTCGAGGTTCTGGATGATGCTGGTGAACGCGTTCTCGGCACGCATGCGGCTCGCGATCAGCAGGAAAGACCCGTACGCCAGCGATGCGAACACCAGCACGTAGATAGCCGCGCGCGCCTGCAGCCACCAGGCGAGGAACAGGCTCATCGCGCCCGCGGACAGCCATCCGAGCGCGTGCCGTTGCATGCGGGAAGCGGATCGCATCACGAAGGGTTCGTTGGCGGCTTCATCTCGTGCGAGCACCTCGGGCGGGTACTCGCTGTTCGTCGCCGCGGAAAGGCAGACGGCACACAACAACAGCGTCGCGCCCGCGAAGAACGCGTATTTCACCGCGTCACTGATCTCACCCGGTGGTGCGATCGACGGCACGCCGAGATGCGCCATGGCCCACGGCAGCAGGCTGCCGACCACCGCGCCAACGCTCGCGAAGAACATGTACATGAGGAATCCGGTCGAGCGTTGTTCGGCCGGTAGCTGATCCGCCACGAACGCGCGATAGGGTCCCATCGTGAAGTTGATCGATGCGTCCAGGAGCCAATACATGCACATGGCCATGAGCAGCGAATCGGCATTCGGCATCGCGATCAGCGCGCAGGCCGCGAACACCGCGCCCACGAGGTAGTAAGGGCGGCGCCGGCCGAAACGGCTCCAGGTGCGATCCGAGTAGTAACCCACGAGCGGTTGCACGATGAGCCCGGTGATCGGACCTGCGAGCCAGAGCAGCGGCACGTCGTCGAGACTGGCGCCGAGGTTCTGGAAGATGCGGGTGGCGTTGGCTTGCGGCAGCGCGAAGCCGAACTGGATCCCGAACGCGCCCACGCAAACGCAGCAGATGCGCCATGCGGTGAGCCTGGGGATCGTCACGAAGCACCGCCGGGCAGATGCCGCTGGAAACTCTCCATCACCACCTGAGCGGCGGGTCCGGCCAGTGCCGGTTTCACGAGCACCAGATAGAGCGGCACCTTGCGGGTGCCGCCGGCCTGCAGGGGCAGCGCGCGCAGCTCACCCGTGCGCAGAGGTTCCGCCACCAGGTGTTCGGGGAGCCAGGCGTAGGCAATGCCTGCGCGCACCAGCGCCAGCGACGCATCGACACTCGTCACCGTGCAGCGCGAGCGTGAGCCCAGCCACCCGGCGTCACGCGGATGCGCGCGACCCGAATCACGGACCACGGCCTGGGTGTGATGCTCGAGATCTTCCCCGCCGATCTCGCGGCCGAGCTGGCACAACGCGTGTTCGGGATGAGCCACGGCGACGAACGTGACGTCCAGCAGCCACGAGCCCAACACACCGGGCGGCACCAGCGTAGTGACGACCACATCCGCGCTGCCGTCCGCGATGGCTTCCTCTGCGCCCGACAACACCGCGTCCTCGAGCTGGAACTGCGTGCCTTCGCATCGGGCTTGCGCTTCGCGAACGATCTGCAGCAGCCGGGCGCGCGGAAACGCGGCGTCCACCACGAGCCGGAGTTGCGGCTCCCATCCGCGCTTCAGCACACGTGCAAGGCTCTCGACGGTCTCCAGTTCGCGAAGCACCGACCGCGCCCTTTTGAGCAATGTGTCGCCATGCGGCGTGAGCACGGCCCGCCGGCCCTGGATCTCGAGCAGCTTCACGCCCAGGGATTCCTGCAGTTGCGCGATCGAGTAGCTCACCGCCGGCTGGCTTCGATGCAGCGCCTGCGCGGCCTTCGCATAGCTGCCCAGCTCCACGACGGCCGAGAGCACAGCCCATTGCTCGGCCGTCGACCGGGGCACACTCATAGAAATTCCTGATTCATTACATCTGAATATTGCGCTTTTTAATCCGGAATGTTGAGCCTAACCTGCTCGCCAACCAGGAGGTTTCCCATGAAAGAGATTCGACGCAGCAATGAACGCGGCTTTGCCGATCACGGTTGGCTCAAGTCCTTCCACACCTTTTCGTTCGGGGATTACTTCGATCCCCAGCACGTGGAGTTCGGCGCCCTGCGGGTGATCAACGAGGACCGGGTGGCGCCCGGCAAGGGCTTCGGCACCCATGGCCATCGGGACATGGAGATCATCAGCTACGTGCTCGAAGGCGCGCTCGCTCACAAGGACTCGATGGGCAGCTCGTCGACGATCCGTCCCGGCGACGTGCAGCGCATGAGTGCGGGCCGCGGCGTGATGCACAGCGAGTTCAATCCTTCGGTGACCGAGGGCGTGCACTTCCTGCAGATCTGGATCCAGCCCGACGTGCGCGGCATCGAGCCGAGCTACGAGGAGAAGCGATTCGCGACGGAAGACAAGCGAGGCAAGCTCCGGCTGATCGCGTCGCCGGATCGCGCGGGAGGTTCCGTGCTGATCCATCAGGATGCTCGCATCTACGCGGGCCTATTCGAAGGCGCTGAGACGGCGAAGCTCGAGGTGGCGGCGAACCGTCGCGTCTATGTGCACGTGGCGCGCGGCAGGATTCGCGCGAACGGCGTGCAGCTCGGCACCGGTGATGCGCTCAAGCTCGCCGGCTCGAGCGAGCTCGCCCTGGACGGGGGCGAAGGCGCCGAGGTGATCGTGTTCGATCTGCCGGGTGACGGGCCGAGCGTTTCCTGAGTCGCCAAGAAAAACGGCGCCGGTTGCAGCAACCGGCGCCGTTCGTCAGTCGGGAATCGCTGAGTGCAGAGAAAGCGATTCCCGAACCTCCAGTGGATACGCGATCAGAACGTTCCGCGGATACCGAGCAGCACGGCGTAACCCGGGTCGTAGAACGCGCGGGCGGCATTGCTGAACGCCTGGCTGTCATTGCCCCAGGTCTGCCGGATCGTCTCACCGGTGATGTTGATGACGTTCAGCGTGATCTGCGGAGCGGACGGCAGGCTTTCGAACTTGTAGCTGGCCGACAGATCGAGCTGATTGGTCTCGTCCGTCCAGAATCGCGCGCCGGTGATGCCTTCCTGATTGGTTCCGGACGCGATCTGCTCGTCGTTGTGAACGAATGACAGACGGATCGAAGCCGGCCCATTGTCGTAGTACAGCGTGGCGTTGTACGTCACCGGCGAGATGCCCACCGCGACGGCGGGCTGTCCCGAGCCCCCTTCGGTGCTCTGCTTCACGTTGGTGTAGTTGGCCTGGAAGCCGAACCCTTCGGTGATGAAGTCCAACGGCTGCACCCAGGTCACTTCGTAACCGCGGATGTTGAGCTGGCCCGCGGCGTTCACCTGTCGTGTCTGGTTCACGGTGGCCTGGTTCGGGCCACCGCGAGAAGTGATGGCCGTCTGCTGAGTCGGGCTCAAGGTATCGAACGTGATACCGAGAGGCGCCAACGTGCTGAACGGCACGACCGTGAGCTCGCCCACGGTGAAGCCCGTGATCTGCTTCTGGAACAGCGTGAGGCCCACATAACCTTCATCACCCGTGTACCACTCGCCACCCAGGTCGAAGTTGGTGGAAAGATACGGCGCCAGCGAAGGATTGCCGACGGTCAGCGCCTGCGCGGAGGGGTCACTGAACTGCGCGTTCGGCAACATGTCGCGCGGGCTCGCGCGAGTGATCGAACGCGAGCTCGCGAAACGCAGCACGAAGTCGTCGGAGAGATTCACCGCCGCGTTGAACGACGGCAGGAACTGCGTGTAGTTGGTGTCGTTGCTCGCCTGGACGATGGTCACCGTCGTGCCGTTGTTCAACGTCACGGGACCGGCGACGTACTGGTCCGTGTCGATGAACCGGCCACCGAGGTTGAACCGCACGTCCTTGTCGAGCAGCTCCGTCTTGCCATTCAGCTCGACGTAGTACCCCATGGTGTCTTCTTCGATGACGCCGTTGGCCGCGCCGGTCGCGGCGCCGGTTCCCACCGGAGCATTCCGGGAATACTCGTGGTAGTTGGTCGCCTCGAAGAACGCGTCGTAATCCACCGAGATGAATCCGGGTCCCTGGATCAGGTACTGCGACAGATTCGCCTGTGTCACGGCGGAACCCGCCTGTCCGTTGCAGGCCGGAGCCGTGCCGGGGGCAGGAATGTAGACGCCGCCGCCGCCGCAGACGTGCTGCTGCCATTCGCGGCTGTTGTCGCGACCGGAGATGCCGCGATGCATGGAGTCATAGGCCACGCCGACTTTGACGTTCTGCTCTTCGTCGCCGAACGTGAAGTCCAGATGGGCGCCCTCGTTCGTCACGAGCCGCTTTTCGTTCTGCACGTTCACGCGCCCGCCGCCGGTCCACACCCACCCGAGATTGGGGTCATTCACGTCGGCGCTCGGAGTGATGGTGACGAAGTCACCGCCCGTGTTGTCGAAATCGGCCGTGATGCCCTGGTTGAGCGGCGTGTTGATGAGGATGGTCGGCGCTTCGCGGAAGAACCAGCTGCGGCTCTTGTTGACGGCGAAGTCCATGCGCACGGAGTCGGTGAGCTGCCAACGCATGCCCGGATTGAAGCCCCAGTAATCCACCTGTTCGTCGTAGGGACGGGCCTCGAGGAACCACTGCGCATTCGCGATCGTGGCGCTGGTCACGACGTTGTTCTCGTCCACCTGCATGGCCGTGGGAATCAGCGTGCCGTTGCGGCCGATGAGCGCCAGGTCCAGGCGGTTGAATTCGCGATGCGCCTTGGAGTACAGCGTGTCGAAATAGAACTGCAGCTCGTCGGTCGGACGGTACTCGAGTGATACCAGGCCGGAGTAGCGATCGCGATTGCCGTCCAGATAGGCCGGGCGGCCGAGGCGCGGAATCAGCGCCTGGTCTATCTGCCGCAGCGTCAATCCCGGATTGATCTGCTGTAGATAGGCGCCGTTGATGGTCGTGCCGGCGACGAGCCCGGCTCCCGCGTTCACCGGTACGGTGCCGGGGATGACCCAGCCGTTGCCGCCGCCGACGTTGCAGCCGCCGTTCGCACCGGCGCCGGCGTTGATGCTGGTGCCCGCGGGCGGCGCCACGCCGCATTGCTGATAGCTGAGATTGGGATTGGTGTAGCCGATGGTTTCGAAGCCGGTGGTCGTCGAATCGGTGTCCACGCCTGCGAAGCCGACGAGTACGCCGAACTTCTCACCCGTCCAGCTACCCATGAGCGAAGCGCGCGGGCTCGTGGCCTCACTCGACTCGCTGTAGCTGCCCTGCAGCTGATAATTGAAGTGTGTGCCCGGGTTGTCGAAAGGGCGCGCCGTGCGCATGTTGACCGTGCCGGCCGCGCCGCCCTCGAGCTGGCTGGCGACGGGCGACTTGCTGACATCCAGTCTCGTGAACAACTCGGTGGGGAACAGGTCCAGATCGAGTTCGCGATTCTGACCCTGGCTGTCGACGCGGCCCGTCGATGCCACGCCCACGGCCGCGCCATTGATCGTCGTCTTGGTGAAGTTGGTGTTCAAACCGCGGATCGCGATGTTCAGGCCTTCGCCGGTGACCTCGCGGGTCAGCTGAACGCCGGGCACGCGGTTCAGCGATTCGGCAATGTTCAGGTCTGGAAACTTGCCGATGTCTTCGGCGAACACCGAATCGGAGAAGCCGACCGACTCGCGCTTGGCGTTGGTGGCACTCTGCAACGAAGCACGGTAGCCCGTGACCACCACCTCTTCGACATCCTCACCGGTCGCTTGCTCCTGCGCCTGCGCGTTGGCCGCCGTGGATGTCAGCGCCGCCCAGATTCCTGCGGCGATGAGAGAAGGTTTGAAACCCTTAGACAAGTCGATCATTGGAACTGCCCCTCCAGTTGTGAATAAGAAGATCGACGCCGCTTGCAGGGCTTCCGCCACGAAGCAGGGTCGACAGCGCGCCCTCACGCGCTTGCCGCGTCGCCCATGGGAAACCAGGCGATTCACGGACCATGGGACCGTAGCAACTGGTCAGGCCAAATACAACGCGCGACCTGACCAATTCGACGTTCTGGTAAGGGCGATTGTCATGGGT
>JBKPPO010000325.1:0-4667 GCA_046733635.1 Pseudomonadota bacterium
GTTGACTACGGATCCGACCTGGAGGGCGTTGTCCAGGCCCACGGAAGCCACGGTATCGAGAGGCTGCCGCTTGCCGAGCAGGTAGTCCTCCAGGCAACGCAACACGAGCGGCGAGCGCAGGCGCGCGGATTGCGCGAGCAACTGGTCATGACTCAACCACATCGCTCGCACGATGCCGGTGTCCAGGGTCTGGCCGGCGCGATGGTCGTCGGCGCTGCCGCAGAATGCGAAACGCAGGAAGCCGCGGCCATTGTCCGGATTGCGCCAGAGATAGACGCCGACGAGCGCTTCGGGCTGCAGGCGCCAGGCTGTTTCCTCACGCGTCTCGCGGATCGCCGCTTCCACCAGGCTCTCGCCGCTTTCGAGGTGGCCCGCGGGCTGATTGATCACCAGCCGGCCGGAGATCCGTTCTTCCACCATGAGGAAGCGGCCCTCGTTTTCGACGATGGCGGCGACCGTGACGTCCGGGCTCCAGTTCATGAGGTAGCTAGTTCAGCGCAGCGAATGCCGCGCGAGTTCGTCGGGGGCGCTCGCGTGCCAGATCTCGTCGAACTCGTCGAGGTACTGGCGCGCCACCGGCGGATTGTTGAGATCGGCGACGCCATCCCAGCGTTCGCAGTTCACGCGATAGACGATCGCGCGATCGTCGGCGATAAGGTAACCGCCAGCGCGCTGCCGGACCGGTGTGATGGCCGGCCGGATGTCGATGCAGCTCGTGAGCCGGCGGCCCATGGCGATGAATCGGTTGTTGTCGCGCAGCAGCCGGCTCGAGTCGGAGAGCAGCACGCGCACCTTGGCGAACCGGCGCGCCAGCACGAAGCGCTTCACGATCTCGAGGAAGGAATTCTGGTCGTACAGGTCCGGTTCGAGGTCCGGCGTGTAGATGGACATCAGGCGCTGCGCGCCCGCGGCCACGGCGTCGACGGCCGCGCGCATCTCCTCGAGCGAACTGATCACGCGGATCTGGGTCTGCTCGTGAGTGCCCGATGTCTCGGGCAGGGCGGCGCCCCGATGACCCTCGGACGCGGAATTCCGCGTTGGCAGCCTGTTGAAGTCGAAGTCCCCGGTCGACATGGATGCAGCTTTATTCTGTGACCTGTGCCCGATGAGACTAGGGGCGGTAAGGCGATTCCATTGCCAAATGCGTCACGCTTTCATCGGGTTTCGAGGGAAACCCGCGGCAAATCGTGTGCTGGGTCGCACTTTACGCGTCAGTGTTCCGCCGCGGCATCAGGAGAAACCTTGGCGGTGTAGGCGGAGTCCGGCCGGTCTAGATGGAGCGAGCCATGGACTCCGCGAGGCCCAGGTACTGCTGCGGCGCAAGAGCCTTGAGCCGCGCGCGTTCCGGCGCGGGCAACGGTAGTTTGTCGATGAAGACGGCGAGACCGGCCGCATCCACGTCCGACCCGCGCGTGAAGTCCTTGAGCAGTTCGTAGCCATTGGGCACGCCGGCCGCGCGCAACGCGGTCTGCAGGGCCTCACCCAGCACTTCATAGGCCGAGTCGATGTCGGCCGCGATCACCTGCGGATTGGCGGCGATCTTGCCGAGCCCGCGCTGCAGGGCGTTCCACGCGATCACGCTGTGGGCGAGCGCGACGCCGACGTTGCGCAGCACGGTGGAGTCCGTGAGATCGCGCTGCCAGCGCGAGATGGGTAGTTTGGCCGCGAAGTGGTGCAGCAGCGCGTTGGCGATGCCGAGGTTGCCTTCGCAGTTCTCGAAATCGATGGGGTTCACCTTGTGAGGCATGGTGGACGAGCCCACCTCGCCGGCGACGGCGCGCTGGCGCAGGTAACCCAGCGAGATGTAACCCCAGGCGTCGCGCGAGAAATCGATGAGGATGGTGTTGATGCCCGCGAGCGCATCGCAGTACTCGCCGATCCAGTCGTGCGGCTCGATCTGCGTGGAGTATTCGTTCCAGGCGAGTCCCTGCGACTCGATGAAGCTGCGCGAGACTCGCGGCCAGTCCACTTTCGGCAGCGCGGCCACGTGCGCGTTGTAGTTGCCCACGGCGCCATTGAACTTGGCGAGGATCTCCACCTTGTCGAGCCGGGCGCGTGCGCGGCGGAGCCGCGCCACCACGTTCGCGAACTCCTTGCCGAGCGTCGTCGGGCTGGCCGTCTGGCCGTGGGTCCTCGACAGCATGGGCAGCGCCGCGTGTTCGTGCGCGAAGCCGCGGAGCTTCTCGATGACCTTCTCGAGGTCGGCGGACAGCACGGTTCGCGCAGCGCGCAGCATGCGAGCATAAGCGAGGTTGTTGATGTCCTCGGAAGTGCAGCCGAAGTGCACGAGTTCCAGCACGGCGGGGCTTGCCCCTGCCGACTGCAGCTTTTCGCGCACGTAGTATTCCACGGCCTTCACGTCGTGATTGATGCGCGCTTCGATGGTCTTCACGGCAGCGGCAGCGTCATCGCCGGGTTCCAGCGCCATGCCCGCCGCGAGCTTGCGCACCGGATCGGGCAGCGGCTGCGACAACAGGGCGGGCACCGATTCGGCGAGAGCGAGCAGCCACGCCGCTTCGATACGCACCCGCTCGCGGATCAGCCCGCTTTCCGACAGCACGGCCCGCAGGGAATCGGCACCCTTGCGGTAACGGCCGTCGACGGGTGACAGGGCGAGCAGTGCGGCGGAATCCATATCGGCAAGGCCTCGAAAGATCTGGGGAGCGGGTAAACTCGGGCGCGAATGATAGCTGGCCGCACAGAGCATGACAGCTTCGGTGACATCGAGGTCGCCGCGGACGCGTTGTGGGGCGCGCAGACCGAACGCGCGCGGCGCAATTTCGAGCTGAGCGGCAGCCGTCTGCCGCCGGCGTTCATCGCGTCGCTTTCGCTGATCAAGGCGGCGGCGGCGCGCGCCAACATCTCGCTCGGTCTGCTGCCTGCGGACGTGGGCGGCGCGATCGTCGAAGCAGCCTTGGCGGTTTCGCGTGGGGAGCACGGCGATCAATTCCCGCTGGACGTCTATCAGACCGGCAGCGGCACCAGCACCAACATGAACGCCAACGAGGTCATCGCGACCTTGGCGAGCCGCGCCCTGGGACGCGCCGTGCATCCCAACGATCACGTGAACATGTGCCAGAGCAGCAATGACGCGATTCCCAGCGCCATTCACGTGAGCGCGGTGCTGGGGGCGCGGCAGCAACTGTTGCCGGCGCTGGAATCGCTCGTGAAGGTGCTGCGAGACAAGGAAACGCAGTGGGCGCAGGTGCTCAAGACCGGCCGCACTCACCTCATGGATGCGATGCCGCTGACCCTGGGCCAGGAGGTATCGGGCTGGCGGGCGCAGATCGAGCAGTCGATCGAGCGACTGCGCGCCTCCGAGCCGCGGCTGCTGGCCTTGGCGCAGGGCGGCACCGCCATCGGCACGGGCGTCAACGCGCACGAGGAGTTCGCAGAGCGGTTCGTGGCCGAGCTGCGCGCGCTGACATTCGTTCCATTCACGAAGGCGCCAAACTACTTCGCGGCGCAGGGCTCGCAGGACGCGGCGGTGGAGTACTCCGGTCAGCTCCGCGCGCTTGCGGTGGCGCTCGTGAAGATCGCGAACGACCTGCGGTGGATGGGCTCGGGTCCGCTGGCCGGTCTCGCGGAGCTGCAATTGCCGGCCTTGCAGCCGGGCAGCAGCATCATGCCCGGCAAGGTGAATCCCGTGATTCCCGAAGCCGTCGCCATGATCGGCGCGCAGGTCATGGGTCTGGACGCCGCCATTGCCATCGGCGGCCAGTCCGGGAATTTCCAGCTCAACGTGATGCTGCCGATGATCGCCAACAACCTGGTGACCAGCATCCGGCTCCTGGCGAACGCCGCGCGCGCCCTCGGGGAGAAATGCATCGCCGGCGCCGAGGTCAACACGGCGCGCCTCGACGAGGCGCTGTCACGCAATCCCATCCTGGCCACCGCGTTGAATCCGGCGATTGGCTACGAGCGCGCGGCGGCCATCGCCAAGCGCGCTTACAAGGAAGGGCGCCCGGTGCTCGATGTGGCCCGCGAGATGTCTGGACTTTCCGAAGAAGAATTGCGCCGGCTGCTCGATCCCGCGGCGCTGACACGCGGCGGACTCCATGGCGGCGGAGGATCGGGTTGAGCGGTGCCGAGTCCGGGCAGGACCTGCGATCCCGGATCCTGCGTCGATTCGCGGGCACGAGTCCCCGGCACGAGATCGCCGACTGGCGATTGCTGGGTGTCGATACGGAATTGAATCGCCGCCTGCAGAAACATTTTCCTGCGGATCCGGTGCCGGCCGCCGTGCTGGTGCCGCTCATCGACCGTCCGGAAGGCCTCAGTATCCTGCTCACGCAGCGCGCCACCGGGCTCGCCAAACATTCCGGCCAGATCTCGTTTCCGGGCGGAAGGCTCGAACCGACGGATCCGGATGTGGCCAGCGCGGCCTTGCGCGAGGCGCAGGAGGAGGTGGGCCTCGACCCGGCGCGCGTGCAGGTGTTCGGCTATCTACCCGATCACATCGTGATCACCGGGTTCCGCGTGACGCCGGTGCTGTCGCTGGTGACGCCGCCCTTCACGCTGGAACTCAATCCCGCGGAAGTGGCGGGTGTGTTCGAGGTCCCCGTGAGTCACGTGTTCGATGCGAAGAATCACCAGGCGCGCCTCCGGCGCGTCGGGGACGAGGAACTGATGCTGTACGACATCCCCTGGCAGGGGCAGAACATCTG
>JBKPPO010000326.1:0-15782 GCA_046733635.1 Pseudomonadota bacterium
CTTCATGATCGAGGAGTGGCCGGGGAAGCTGCAGAAGTAAGTGTACGACTCGCCCTTCTTGAGCGCCGAGGTCGGGAACGTCACGCTGGTGGTCTGCCCGCCGCCGACGATCTTGGTGTGCGCGAGCACGCGCGTGTCGCCCTTCTTGATGTGATCGTTGGCGAAGCCGGCCGCGACACCATCGCTGGCGATGCCGGACACATCGGAGGTCTTGGACAACACCCAGTTGTGGCCCATGGCCTGCGCCGGCAGCTTGCCCGAGTGGTGCAGCGTGAGCTCCACCTGCGTGCAATCGGCTGCGACCGCGAGTTCCTTCTTGTCGTACTGCATGGCATCGGTACCGGTGATCTCGAGCTTGCACACCTTGTCGGCGCCAAAGGCATTGCCGGCGAGGGCGAGCAGCGAGCAGACAGCTACGAAACGCAAGGTTTTCATGGAATCCTCCAGGATAGAATAGTTAGTGCGGGACGCCGAGACGTTTCTGCATCACCGGGCTGGTGGTGGTGTATTGCAGGAACTGCTTCTTGGCGGGATAAAGGTAGTTTTGAATGGCGAAGGCGGCGAGGGCCGCTTCGTGGAAGCCGGACAGAATCAGCTTCTTCTTACCCGGATACGTGTTGATGTCTCCCACGGCGAAGATGCCGGGAATGCTGGTCTGGAATTTTTCGGTGTCCACCTTGAGCGCTTTCTTCTCGAGCTCCATGCCCCACTCGGCGATGGGACCGAGTTTCGGATGCAGCCCGAAGAACGCGAACACGTGATCGGCTTCCACCGCGTGGAGGGCGCCGTCGCTGCCCTTCACGTGGATGCCGGTCAGCGTGTCGCCGTTGGCGATCACGGAGTCCGCGAGACCTTCGATGTAACGCACCTGACCCGCCTGCACCAGCGCCTGCATCTTGGCGACGGAAGCCGGCGCGCCGCGGAACTCCGGGCGGCGGTGGATGTGCGTGACGGAAGCCGCCTTGCCGGCGAAGTCGATGACCCAGTCGAGCGCGGAATCGCCGCCGCCGAAGATCGCGAGTTTCTTGCCGTGGTACTGCGCGGCGTCGCGAACGCGGTAATGAATGCTCCTGCCTTCGAAGACGTCCGCGCCAGGCACGCCGATGCGGCGCGGCTGGAACGATCCGACGCCGCCCGCGATCACCACGGCGCCCGCATCGAAGCGCGTGCCCAGGATGGTTTCGACGTCGAAGCGATTGTCCTCGCGTTTGCGCAGCACCGTGACTTCCTGGCCGAGATGCAGCGGCGCGTTGAACGGCGCGATCTGCTGCATCAGGCGATCGATGAGCTCCTGCGCGCCGCAGGTGGGCAACGCCGGGATGTCATAGATGGGTTTGTCGGGATACAGCTCCGTGCACTGCCCGCCGGGTGCGCCCAGCGAATCCACGAGATGGCAGTTCATGCCGAGCAGGCCGAGTTCGAACACCTGGAACAGTCCGCAGGGACCGGCGCCGATGATCACGACTTCCGTGACGATCGGCGGCTTGGCTGAAATCTCCGACAAATTCAAATCCTTCAAAGCGCTGAGGCGAGATTTTAGGGCGGCGAATTGTAACCCAGGCTGAACAGGGTCCCCCTCCTACAAACCCGTCCGCGGGCATATAGTCGCGGGCAGCCAGGCAACCGGGAGATCTCCGTGACCAAGCTCAATATCAACGGCAAAGCGGTGGATGTGGACGTCGACCCGGAGACCCCGCTGCTGTGGGTCCTGCGAGACACCCTGGGACTCACGGGAACCAAATTCGGCTGCGGCATGGCGTTGTGCGGCGCCTGCACCGTGCATCTCAACGGCAACGCCGTAAGGTCCTGCCAGGTGCCCGTGAGCGCGGTCGGCGATCAGCCCGTCACCACGATCGAAGGGCTTTCCAAGGACCGCAGCCATCCCGTCCAGCAGGCCTGGATCGAGCTCGACGTTCCGCAGTGTGGCTACTGCCAGTCCGGGCAGATCATGTCGGCCAGCGCGCTGCTCGCCGAGAAGCCGAAACCCAGCGACGCGGACATCGACAACGCCATGTCCGGCAACATCTGCCGTTGCGGCACCTACCAGCGAATCCGGGCCGCCATCCGGCGCGCGGCGGAGATCAAGCAGGGCTGAGTTCGCCATGAACAACTAGTTCCGACGACGTTTCCGGGGAGGAAACCATGTCCGCCAAGATCGAAGAAGTCCAAGGCGTTTCCCGTCGAGAATTCCTCAGAGGTGCGGCCACCGTCACGGGTGGGCTGCTCATCGCGGTTACCCTGCCCGCGTGCGGCAAGAAACCCGCGCCGGCTGGCGAGGCCAAGGTCATCGAGACCAACGCCTGGCTGCACATCGGCACCGACAACCGCATCACCTTCCTGTGCGACCGATCCGAGATGGGCCAGGGCGTCTACACCTCGCTGCCCATGCTGATCGCCGAAGAACTCGGCGTCGCCGTCGACCAGATCCAGGTGGAGTTCGCGCCGCCCGGCGACCAGTTCGTGAACGCCTTGTTAGGCGGCCAGATCACCGGCGGCAGCACCAGCGTGCGCGACGGCTGGGAGAAGCTGCGCAAGGCCGGCGCGACCGCGCGCTACCTGCTGGTGAGCGCGGCGGCCAGCGAATGGGGCGTGGATGCGGGGAGCTGCCGCACCGCGGACGGACTCGTGATCTCGCCGCACGGCAAGAAACTGAGCTTCGGCCAGCTCGCGGAGGCGGCAGCCAAACTACCGGCGCCGAAGGACGTCGGGCTCAAGCCGGCCTCGCAGTTCACCGTGATCGGCCATTCGCAGAAACGCAAGGACACGCCCGCCAAGGTCGACGGCAGCGCGGTGTATGGCATCGACGTGAAGCTGCCGGGCATGTTGTATGCGGCGCTCGCGCAACCGCCGGCGCTCGGCGGCTCGGTGAAGACGTTCAACGACGAGAAGGCGCGCGGCATGCCCGGCGTGGTCGCCGTCGTGCTGACTTCTTCGGGGGTGGCGGTCGTCGCGGACTCCTGGTGGCGCGCGAAGAAAGCGCGCGACGAACTGCGGATCGAATGGGACGCCGGCCCGAATGGCGCGCTCGACGATGCGCGCGTGCTCGCCATGCTCAAGAAAGGCGCGGCGGGCGCGGGCAAGGTCGCGCGCAGCGATGGCGACGTGGAGGCGGCGATCGAAAGCGCCGCGCGAACGATTCGCGCGGAATACGAGCTGCCGTTGCTGGCGCATGCCACGCTCGAGCCGCAGAACTGCACCGCGGACGTGCGTGCCGATGGGGTGACCATCCACGCGCCCACGCAGGTCCAGCAGATCGCGCAGGCCACGGCCGCCAGGGCCGCGGGCGTGGACGTTTCAAAGGTCAAGGTCCACACGACGTTCCTGGGTGGCGGCTTCGGACGCCGGCTCGAGGTGGATTTCATTCCGGCCGCGGTCGAAGTATCGAAGGCGATCCAGAAACCCGTGAAACTCATCTGGACGCGCGAAGACGACATGACGCACGACGCGTACCGTCCTCCCGCCTTCGATCAGGTCACTGGCGCGTTCGACGCCAAGGGCAATCTGACGGCGTGGAAGCTGCACCTCACCGGCCCTTCCATCACCGCGCGCATGTTTCCCGGCGTCGTGGAGAAGATGGTGGATCCGTTCGCGGTGGAAGCGGCGTCCAACTACCCGTACGACGTCCCGAACGTGCGCGTGGATTTCCAGCAGCAGGAGATCGGCATCAACGTCGGTTACTGGCGCTCGGTGAGCCACGCGCTCAATTGCTTCGTCGCCGAGAGCTTCATGGACGAACTCGCGATCTCGCAGAAAAAGGATCCGGCCGCGTTCCGCAAGGCGCTGCTCGGGAAACAGCCGCGCTTCCTCAAGGTGCTGGATCTGGTCACACGCGAATCGCGTTTCGGCTATCCACCGCGCGGACGATTCCATGGCCTCGCGGTCATGGAAGGTTACGGCACGTACATGGCGCAGGTGGCGGAGGTGTCCCTGCTGGCGGGCAAGGTGAAGCTGCACCGGTTGTACTGCGCCGCCGATTGCGGCCAGCAGATCAATCCCGACACCGTGGTGGCGCAGATCGAAAGCTCGGTGATCTTCGGTTACTCGGCGCTCATGTGGGGGGAGATCAACCTGCAGGGTGGCCGAGTGCGTCAGACGAACTTCGACAACTACCGCGTGGCGCGCATCAACGAGGCGCCGCGCATCGATGTCTACACCGTGGAGAGCACCGAAGCGCCCGGCGGCATCGGCGAACCGGCCACCGCACTGGTGGCGCCGGCCGTCTGTAATGCGATTTACGCGGCCACGGGGCGTAGACTGCGGTCTTTGCCGCTGGCCAGGCATCGCCTGGCCTGAGGCGCCACTTCCGAGAGCAGTCATGTCGAAGAACGCTGATCTTCACCAGCGGCGCATCGCCGCCATTCCGCGCGGCGTGGGAAATTCATTGGCCGTGTACGCCGACCGCGCGAGCAACTCCGAGCTCTGGGACGTGGAAGGTCGCCGCTACGTGGATTTCGCCAGCGGCATCGCGGTGGTGAATACCGGTCATCTGCATCCGCACGTGAAGGCCGCCATGGCCGCGCAGCTCGAGAAGCTCACGCATGGCTGCTTCCAGGTCACGCCCTACGAGAGCTACATCGCGCTCGCCGAGAAGTTGAATGCGCTGGCGCCCGGGCCGACTCCGAAGAAGACCATCTTCCTTTCCACCGGCGCCGAAGCCGTGGAGAACGCGATCAAGATCGCGCGATATGCCACGAAGCGCAGCGCCGTGATCGCCTTCACGGGTGGCTTCCATGGCCGCACGCTGGGCTGCATTGCGCTCACGGGCAAGGTGCAGCCGTACAAGGCGGGCTTCGGGCCGATGTTGCCCGAGGTGTTCCATGTGCCCTTCCCCATGGCCTATCACGGCGTGACAGCCGAGCATTCGCTCGCGGCCATCGACAACCTCTTCAAGGCCGACGTGGATCCCGCGCGCGTCGCGGCGATCATCATCGAGCCCGTGCAGGGTGAAGGCGGCTTCTACATCGCGCCGCCCGAGTTCCTGCGCGCCCTGCGCGCGCTGTGCGACAAACATGGCATCCTGCTCATCGCCGATGAAATCCAGACGGGCTTCGCGCGCACCGGCAGGACTTTCGCCATCGAGCACGCCGGCATCGAGCCCGATCTCATGACCGTGGCGAAGAGCATCGCGGGCGGTGTGCCGCTGTCGGCGGTGATCGGCAAGGCGGAGATCATGGACGCGCCGGTAGTTGGGGGACTCGGCGGCACGTTCGCGGGTTCGCCGCTCGCCTGCGCCGCGGGGCTTGCCGTGCTCGAAGTGCTGGAGGAGGAGAAGCTCAACGAACGCGCGGAGCAGCTCGGCGGCAAGCTCGCGGGCAAGTTGCGCGCGCTGCAGGCCCGGTTGCCGTGTATCGGCGAGATCCGTCAGCTCGGCATGATGGTGGCCATCGAGCTCGTGAAGAACCGTCGCGCGGATCAGCCCGACGCGGAGCTCACGAAGGCCGTGGTGCAGGCGGCGGGGCGACGTGGATTGATCCTGCTCTCCTGCGGTCTGTACTCGAACGTGATCCGAATCCTCGCGCCGCTCACGATTCCGGAAGCGCAGCTCGACGAAGGGCTCAAACTACTCGAGGAATCGCTCGCCGAGGCTTCCACGGGAGCGACCACGGCCGTCGCGTGATGCATGACGCTCTCGGCCGACGAGCGTCAGCGCGTCCGCCACTTCGAATCGTTGGCCATCGCATCCTTCACGCGAAACGCCACGATGCGGCGTATCAAAGCCTTCGGCAGCGGCTTGTCATGCGGGAAGTGGATGGTGGCGCTTGAAGTCTTGAGCTTGGCGAGATCCTGGGCGAACGCCTTGATCACCGCGGGCGTGGGAAACAGGCTGATGTGCGCCTTGAAGTACGCGAATATCACGAGCACGCGCCGGTACGAATACGCGGGCGATCCCCACTTCAATGATTCCACGGCACCCGGCGCCGCCGCGCGCACCAACGCGCGCATGGCGCGCAGGCGCGCACGCAGAGGCTTGGGAGCAGCGGAGATGTATTCGGCGACGGTCTTCGGGCGCGGGCCTTTGAGCTTCATCGCAGGGCTTGATGGGGACATTCCTCGTTTCCTTCGCAACGATCGAATCTCAATGTCGCGGTAAAGAAAAAGGGGACGTACCTCTTCGAGGTGCGTCCCCTTTTTCTAGGAAACGAGGAATGTCCCCCTCAAGCCCTGCCCGCGTTCGAATCGGTGGGCGTGTGGAAGTACTCGCTCTCCGACGCGAGCTGCTCGATGAGACGCTTCAACTCGGACATGCGGCCCTCCGCCGTGCTGATGGGCATGCAGTCCTGACAGCGCGAATCACCGCAAGGCTGGCGCGAATAGAGCCAGTACTGGATGGCGCCGGCGAGAAGACCGTCGGCGATGTCCCAGAGATCCGCATCCTTGTCCTTGTCCGCCATCTTGTTGGCGAGATCCACGGTCTTGGAGAAGGCAGCGTCGAAGGTGTCGGCGATCGGTTCCATGGCGGGGAGTATAGGCACGCCCGCCCCCGACCGGAATGCCCAATTCGGCAGGCATCGCCGCCGATTCACAACCTATGTTCAACGCATCCGGTCATTCGAGCCGGATGGCGTGGATTCGTAGCTGCCGGGAGCCGGTTTTCTCTCCCTTGAACAGCGTGATGTCCGATATCCGAGTCAGGTCCATCCGCCGGTTTCGCGGGCCGCGCTGGATCTCCTCCAGGCTGATGCGCAGGGTCCGGCGTTCGCCGGGCGCCAGCTCGAACCGCCGGTTGTACCGATCGTTGAACTGACGGTTGTGCCTGCGATCGTGCACCCGCACACCGAGATTGAGCGGTTCTGTAGCGGGATTCTGCACGTCGAGAACCAGCGTGCGGTACGCGGTCCAATCGGGCACGGGTTCGTGGAAAGCGATGCCGGGGTTGCCGCCCGCGACGAACTCCACGTCGAGCGCATCGTCGCGGATTTCGCGACGCACACCGATGCTCAGGGTCCAGTACAACTCCACGCGCGAATGGAAACTCGCGAGCACGGGGAACTGCCCATTGCGGTGCATGTAGGCTCGCGTCATCGTCACGATCGGCGCGAGGTAGACAGTCAGGCAGGCCAGCAACACGAGCAGCGCGACGAACCGGTGCCAGCGCTCCAGCGAGGAGCGCCGGTCGAACAGTGCGTACACCGCGAGTGCACTCACGCTGCCGATGGCATCGGCGATGACGTCTTCCCAGCTCGCGTCACGCGCGAGCGGCCGCTGGATCACCTCGCTCAGAAAACCCGCGCCGATGCCGATCGCCGCGGCCATGACATAGAGCCTGATGCCGGTGTGACGTCCTCGGGCTCGCAATACCAGGAGCACGCCCATCGTGACCAGGAAGAACAACGGCGTATGGCCGGCGTTCTCGATGGTGCGGCCCGCGTAGGTGGGGGGAATGGGCAGCGGCACGAACAGCAGCAGGCCGGCCACCACGAACAAGGCGATGAGGGGAAGTAATCCGCGCGTCACGCCTCAGTATACTCACCCGCATGAACATCAGACTGTCGGCCATCGAAGCACGCATCATCGGCTCGCTCATCGAGAAGCAGATCACCACGCCGGACCAGTATCCGCTCTCGCTCAACTCGCTGGTCGCGGCCTGCAATCAGAAAAGCAATCGCGAACCGCTCATGCAGCTCGATGAAGCGTCGGTCAAGGCCGCGATGGATGTGCTCTCGAAGCGCCACTTCGTCATCGAGAAGTCCGGCTTCGGATCGCGCGTGCCGAAGTATCAGCAGATCTTCTGCAATACCGAATTCGGCAGCCTCAAGTTCACGCCGCAGGAGACCGCCATCATCTGCGAACTGTTGTTGCGCGGACCGCAGACGCCCGGCGAGCTGCGCACGCGCGTGCCACGCATGGCGCCACTGCCGGATCCGAACGTCATAGAGTCGTTGCTAGAGGGCCTGGCCAATCGGCCCGATGGTGCGCTCGTGAAACAACTCCCGCGCGAGCCGGGCCGGCGCGATTCGCGCTGGGCGCAGTTGTTCGAGGAGCTTCCCGAATTCGTGGCGCAGGCGTCGTTCACAGCACCTTCCGCGGCCGAGTCGATTCCTGCGGCGGCGCTGTCCAAGCCTTCCCGCAGCGAAGATTCCGATCTCACCGCGCGCGTCACGGCGCTCGAGAAAGCCGTCGAAGAGCTCCGCGATGAGCTCGCGCGTGCGAGATCCACGCCATGAATCTGCCCGCCTGGGCCGTGAGCGCCGGCCTGCTCGTGATCTCGAACGTGTTCATGACGTTCGCCTGGTACGCGCATCTCAAGAACATGGCGAGCAAACCGTGGATCATCGCGGCGCTCGCGAGCTGGGGCATCGCACTGTTCGAATACCTGGTGCAGGTGCCGGCGAACCGCATCGGTTACACCACCCTCTCGCTGGGCCAGCTCAAGGTGATGCAGGAAGTCATCACGCTGGCCGTGTTCGTCCCCTTCGCACTCTTCTATATGAAGCAGCCGCTGAAGCTCGACTTCCTCTGGGCCGGGCTGTGCCTCGTGGCCGCGGCCTACTTCATGTTCAGGAAAGGCGCCGGCGCCTAGAGACGTTCGAGCGCCGAACACAGCGCATCCACGTCGGCTTCGGGTGTGTCCCACGACACCACGAACCGAGCTTCACCCGAGCCGGTCGGGCCCCAGGGATAGAAACCGAATCCCTGCGAGGTAAGCGCAGCGATACGCTCGTCGCCTAACTTCACGAACACCTGGTTGGTGGCGAAAGGCACGCTCAGGAAACGCGCGCCGGCCGCAGCGATGCGCGCCGCGAGCGAGTTGGCTCTCTCGGCGTTGCGCTTCCAGATACCACTTTCGAGATACGCGGTGAGCTGGACCGCCGCGTATCGTCCCTTGCAGAAGAGTTGCCCGGCCCGCTTGCGCCGGAACTCGAAGTCCGCCACCAGCGCGGGATCGAAGAACACCACTGCCTCGGCATTCATGCCGCCGTTCTTGATGACGCCGAACGACATCACATCGACGCCGGACTTCCAGGTGAGGTCCGCCGGCGTCGCCTTCTGCGCCACGAGCGCATTCGCGAACCGCGCGCCATCCACGTGCACGTGCATGCCGCGGTCATGAGCGATCTTCGCGAGCGCGGCCGTCTCGGCCGGCGAATAGATAGCGCCGCGCTCCGTGGCCTGGGTCAGGGACAACACCTTGGGCTGCACACCGTGCACGTGGGGTTCGAACCATTGCAGCCGCGCCGCCAGATCTGCAGGCGCCATCTTCGCGCCATCACCGCCGACGAGCGACAACTTGGCGCCGCCCGTGAAGAACTCGGGTGCGCCGCATTCATCGCGCTCGATGTGGGCTTCGGTGTGCGTGAGCACCGTTCCCCAGGGCGGGCACAACGTGGCCAGGCAGAGCGAATTCGCCGCCGTGCCGGACGACACGGCGAATACACGCACTTCCCGCCCGAAGAATTCGCCGAACACGCTATCGAGCCGCAGCGACCAGCGATCCGCACCATAGGCGAGCTCCGTCCCGCGGTTGCTCGCCGCGATCGCCTCGAGGATCTCCGGGCTCACCGCCGCCGTATTGTCGGATTTGAAGTAGCGCATCGTGAGCGGATTCTACTGCGCCGCATCCAGCCGCAAACAACCTACGTACCTTTCCGGGCGGAAACGGTTCCGCCCCTCCGCATAGGATCGCAACAGCACCGGCGCGAGAACTTTTTCCCCGGCCGCGCGTTCCAACCGGCTCAACAGTTTCTCCCTGCAAGGAATGCCAATGAAAATATCCCCCTTGTTCTCCCGGTCTCCCCTGTGCACCGCCATCGCGGCCACGCTCGGCTCGTTAGTCAGTCCGGCGCTCCTGGCGCAGGAAGCGGGCGCCTCGCCCGACGATGTCACGGAGGAAGTGGTCGTCACCGGCACACGCGTGGCCGAGCGCACGCGGCTCGAGACGCTCGCGCCCGTGGACGTGATCTCCGCGGAGTCGCTCGACACCCAGGCGACCACCGAGCTCGCCGAGGCGCTTTCGAACGCGGCGCCCTCACTGAACTTCCCGCGTCCGTCGATCACGGACGGCACGGACCACATCCGCCCCGCCACGCTGCGCGGCCTCGCACCGGATCAGACGCTGGTGCTGGTGAACAGCAAGCGCCGGCACCAGAGTGCGCTGGTGAACGTGAACGGCTCCATCGGCCGCGGCTCGTCGGCCGTGGATCTGAATGCCATCCCGCTCGCGGCCATCCAGAGCATCGAAGTGCTGCGTGATGGCGCGTCGGCGCAATACGGCTCGGACGCCATTGCCGGTGTCATCAACCTGCGCCTGCGCGAAGCCCGCGAAGGCGCCAATGTCAGCCTGACCTACGGCGAGTACGATACCGACGTCGAAACCGAGCGCGGCTCGCGCAAGGAAACCGACGGCGCGACGATGACGGCCTCGGGCTGGGTGGGCCTGCCGCTCGGCGGCGAAGGCTTCCTCACGCTCTCGGGCGAGTTCCGCGATCGCGATCCCACCAGCCGCGGCGATTTCGACAACCGCGTGCCGGGCTCGCCGGTCACCTCGCGTTACGGTGATGCGCGCGTCGAGGACATGACCGCCTACGTCAACGCCGGCGTGCCGCTGCAGAACGACTGGCAGGTCTACGGCTGGGCCGGTTACCAGCAACGCGAAGGCGACTCCGCGGCGTTCCCGCGCATCTTCAACGATGCGCGCAACGTGCCGGCTATCTACCCCAACGGCTTCCTGCCGCTCATCACGACCGACATCGACGATCTCGCGCTGGGCTGGGGCGTGCGCGGCCAGTTCGGCGAGTGGGATGCGGATGTCAGCCTCGTGTACGGCTCCAACGAGATCCAGTACGGCGTCGAGGACAGCCTCAACACGTCTTATGGCGCGGCGTCGCAGACGGAGTTCGACGCGGGCGGCATGAAGTACGACCAGATCGTGCTCAACGCCGGAATGGTGCGCGGCTTCGACTGGGGTCTCGCGGGCCCCGTGAACGTGGCGTTCGGCATCGAAGCGCGTCAGGAGGGTTACAGCATCGAAGCCGGCGAGCCGACTTCGTACGACCGCGGCCCGGTGGCCGGCGCGCCCGCGGGCGCGCAGGGCTTCCCCGGCTTCCAGCCCAGCAACGAACTCGACGAAGACCGCGAGGCCTACGGCGCCTACGTCGATGTGGAAGCGCAGGTCACCGAGAAATTCCTGGCTTCGGTCGCGGTGCGTGGCGAGGATTACTCGGACTTTGGCAGCGAGGTCACGGGCAAACTTGCGGCTCGTTACGACTTCACGCCGTCGTTCGCGCTGCGTGGCGCGGCGTCGACGGGCTTCCGCGCGCCGGGCCTGCAGCAGTCGTTCTTCACCTCGACCGCGACCAACTTCATCAACGGCCTGCCGTTCGAAGTCGGCACGTTCCCGGCCACCTCGCCCACGGCGGTGGTGCTGGGCGCACAGCCGCTCGAAGCCGAGAAGTCGAAGAACTTCTCGCTGGGCACGGTGCTCCGCTTCGGTGATTTCGAGGCCACGATCGACGCGTATCGCATCGACATCCGCGATCGCATCGTGTTGTCCGAGAACCTGAACACGCCGCAGGTGGCGGCGCTGATCGCGCCCTTCGGTGCGAGCGTGGCGCGGTTCTTCATTAACGGCGTCGACACCAAGACCGAAGGTATCGATCTCGTCACGCGCTACACGCTGCGTACCGAGAACGCGGGCCGCTGGGAATTCATCGGCGCCGGCAACTGGAACGACACGGAGGTGGAGGATCTCCCGTCATTGAACGTGATCGACAACATCTGCGCGGGACAACCCGCGGGATGTGTGCCGCCCGTGCTGTTCGGTCGCATCAACATCCTCACATTCGAGGAAGGCACGCCGGACAGCAAGCTGAGCCTCGCCGTCGACTGGTCGATTCCCGTGGGAGCCGCGCGCCTCGGCGTGAATCTCAAGGGCACGCAGTATGGCGACGTGGTCGAGCCGGGCGCGCCGACCAATGCGGAGATCGCCGCGGGCATCGAAGACGCGCGCGACATCTACATCGACGGCGACATGCTGCTGGACCTCGCGTTCTCGGCCAAGTTTCTCGACGAGAAGCTGGGCTTCACGCTGGGCGCGGACAACCTGACGGATGAATATCCGAGCACGGTGCCGAACAACCGCGTGCTGCCGAATCCGCCCGGCGGCACGGTGAATCTCAACGCGACGAATGCGCTGGGTTTCTCGCGGTACTCGCCGTACGGGTTCAATGGCCGGTTCATCTACGCGCGGGCGACCTACAACTGGTAAATCGCCGGGGACCTGCGGCCACGGACGGCCGCATTATTTGACGCGTTTCGCAAACTGGCGCCGGGGCGGGCGGGAACTGCCGCTCCGGCGCTTTCATTTCGTGAACTCGGTGCGCTGCGCCCCGATTCCGCGCCTCGGGGTTTGCCCGTATCGTGGCGGCCATGGGTACGACTTACCGCATGCCGCTGCTGTCCACGCGCCGCGAATACTTCCGGCTGCCCTACCCGGTCACCTCGGGCGCCGTGCTCGCGATCGGCGGCTCTAACTACAAGGTGGACGAGATCTCCGAGAAGGGCCTGCGCCTGGTGACGGGCGTCGGGCGCTTCCCGCTGGATGCCATCGTCGAAGGCCGGCTCACGCTCACCGGCGGCATCAGTTGCCTGATCTCGGGATCGGTGCTGCGAGTCGACGAAAACAGCTTCGTGATCCGGCTCGACAAGGGCCCCACCTGTTACGACGTGATCCGCGAGCAGCGCCATCTGACCAAGATCTTCCCGGAGTGGAAGCCGCAGCCGATCTGAGTGGGGACATTCCTCGTTTTCTAGGAAACGGGGACGCGCCTCGCTCTGAATCACCTTGAGGCCTCGAAGCCACACGAGGCACGTCCCCGTTTCCTAGAAAACGAGGAATGTCCCCATTCTTTGGCGTTTAACCGTCCTTCTGCTACCCTGCGCGCCCCTTTGGCCTGGCCTGAGCCCCCTCCTTCCCGCTCAAGCCCATGAGTTCTATGGCAAATCGTCCGATCCGCAACATCGCCATCATCGCGCACGTCGACCACGGCAAGACCACCCTCGTGGACTGCCTGCTGCGCCAGTCCGGCACCTTCGCCGCCCACGAGAAGGTGGCCGAGCGCGTCATGGACTCGAACGACATCGAGAAGGAACGCGGCATCACGATCCTCGCGAAGAACTGCGCCATCGAATACGGCGGTACTCGAATCAACATCGTGGACACGCCCGGGCACGCCGACTTCGGCGGTGAAGTGGAGCGTGTGCTCTCGATGGTGGACACGGTGCTGCTGGTCGTCGACGCCGTCGAAGGGCCGATGCCGCAGACGCGTTTCGTCACGCGCAAGGCGCTGGGGTTGGGCCTCAACGCCATCGTCGTGGTGAACAAGATCGACCGTCCGGGCGCGCGTCCGGACTGGGTCATCGACCAGACCTTCGACCTGTTCGACAAGCTCGGCGCCACGGATCGCCAGCTCGACTTCCCGGTGATCTACGCCTCGGCGCTCGAAGGCTGGGCGAGCACGGATCACACGCGCCGCGAGCCCGACATGCGCGCGTTATACGAAGCCATCCTGCATCACGTGCCCGCGCCCAAGAGCGAGCCGGAAGCGCCGCTGCAGTTCCAGATCTCCACGCTCGATTACAACTCGTACGTCGGACGCATCGGCATCGGCCGCATCCGCCGCGGCACGGTCAAGACAGGCCAGCAGATCCAGCTGTGGAACGGCGCCGAGGACAAGGGCAAGGCCAAGATCCAGCAGGTGCTGACCTTCAAGGGTCTGGCGCGTGAAGAAGTGGATCAGGCCGTGGCCGGCGACATCGTCGCGGTCACGGGCATCGAGGACGTGCACATCGGCTACACGATCTGCGACGTGGACAACGCCGACGCGCTGCCGCCCATCGCCGTGGACGAACCCACGCTCGTCATGAGCTTCCAGGTGAACACCTCGCCGCTGGCCGGCAAGGAAGGCAAGTTCGTCACCAGCCGCCAGATCCGCGAGCGCCTCATGCGCGAGCTCGAGAGCAACGTCGCGCTGCGCGTCGAAGACACCGAGAACGCCGACGTGTTCCGCGTGTCGGGACGCGGCGAACTGCACCTCACCATCCTCATCGAAAACATGCGCCGCGAAGGGTACGAGCTCGCCGTGGGCAAGCCCCGCGTGCTCACCAAGACCATCGACGGCGTGGTGCACGAGCCTTACGAAGCGTTGACGGTGGACATCGATGAGGCGCACCAGGGCGCCGTCATGGAAGCCCTCGGCCGCCGCAAGGCCGAGATGAAAGACATGGCGAACGACGGCCGCGGCCGCGTGCGCATCGAGTACCGCGTGTCCGCGCGCGGTCTCATCGGCTTCCAGAGCGAGTTCGTGAATGCCACGCGCGGTACGGGCCTGCAGAGCCACATCTTCGACGGCTACGCGCCGCTCGCGGGTGACATTCCCGACCGCCACAACGGCGTGCTCATCTCGAGCGAGCTCGGCAACGCCGTGGCGTACTCGCTGTTCTCGCTGCAGGAGCGTGGCCGCCTGTTCGTCTCGCATGGCGAAGCCGTGTACGAGGGCATGATCATCGGCATCCACTCGCGCGACAACGATCTCGTGGTGAACCCGATCAAGACCAAGAAACTCACGAACATCCGCGCCGCCGGCAAGGATGACGCGCTGATCCTCACGCCGCCGATCGAGCTCACGCTCGAATACGCGGTGGAGTTCATCGCCGACGACGAGCTCGTGGAAGTGACGCCGAAGAACATCCGTATCCGCAAGCGCATGTTGCTCGAACACGAGCGCAAGCGGGCGTCGCGCGCCGACGAGGCGTTGCTGGCTTGATTCACCGGTGCCGGGTGAGGAAAAGTGGGGAGAGCAGCTCTCCCCACTTTTCCTCACCCGGCACCTGCTGCTAGTTGATCGCGTAATCCACGGTCACGACCACGCGCGCAATCTTGTCTACCGTGGACTTGTCGTAGGCGCCACCCCAGTCACTCACGTCCTGGTCCGCCCCCGCGGCCAGGATGTAGAACGCGCCCTGCGAGGCGGAGCGCATCCGCCCCACTTCCACATCTCCGCTCTTGGCGAACTCGCCGGCACGCGCGCGCGAGTTCTGCATCGCCGCGGCGATCAGCGACATCTTCACGTCTTCGAGGTTGGACACCAGGTACTGCGGCTCGCCGTAGCCCACGGGGTGGCCGTCGGCTTCGAACTGCACGATGGCGCGGCTGGCGGCGATGACCTTGCCGATGTCCGCAGTGTTGATCGTCAGCGACTGGCGCGCGATGTGCCCGCGCTGCACGGAGCGCATGTTGCCGTTGCGCCCTTCCTCCTGTTCGTAGTTAGGCTCCACGGCCTCGTTGGACTCCACGATGGCGCCGGCTTCGAAGCCGGCCTTGGCGAGAAAGCCATCGAGCTGCGGCCGCTCGCGGCGGAGCTTGTCCAGCGCCTCGGCGATGGTGCCGCCCTGAACCTGGATGCGCACCGTCCACTCCGCGCGGTCCGCCTTGACGGGTTTCTCCGCCAGGCCCTTCACCGAGATCGACTCGCGCCCGCCGCCCACCTGCTTCACCTGGTAACCCAGCACGGACGCCGCGACGATCAACGCGATCGAGAAGATGACGGTGCGAAGCATGGAGGCGCCTTTTATTAGGGAGACGATGGATCCGACCGGCGGCCAAACCACAAAGTTCAGCCGCCGCCAGTGTCGCAGAGAACAAGGGCGAAGTCGGGCGGGTTTATGGCAGACTTCTGCGCCATGACCGGCGTCGACCTGCAAACCGAAAACGTCGCCCATCTCATCCAGCTAGCGCTGGGTCCCGTGTTCCTGATCTCGGGCGTGGGCATCACCCTCAGCATGCT
>JBKPPO010000327.1:0-4230 GCA_046733635.1 Pseudomonadota bacterium
TGCACTTGGGACCAGTGTAACGAGCCATGTATGGATTCCTTAGACGCGACGCTTCTTGGGCGGACGGCAACCGTTGTGCGGGATCGGGGTGATGTCCGAGATGCTCGTGATCTTGAGACCACAGGCATTCAGGGCACGCACCGCCGACTCGCGACCGGGGCCAGGGCCACCGACGCGGACTTCGACGTTCTTCACGCCATGTTCCTGCGCCGCATTGCCCGCCTTCTCAGCCGCCACCTGCGCCGCGAACGGCGTGGACTTACGCGAACCGCGGAAGCCGCATCCACCCGAGGTCGCCCAGGAAAGCGTGTTTCCCTGACGATCGGTGATCGTGATGATGGTGTTGTTGAAGGAAGCGTGCACATGGGCGATTCCGTCGAGGACGTTCTTGCGCGCCTTCTTCGGTTTCTTCGCACCACCAGCGGCGCCGGCACCAGCCGGAGCAGCGGCTTCTGACTTCTTTTCTTCAGCCATTTGTTAATTAACCTCTTAAACCTTGCCCGGAGGAGCGTTCAGCTTCACGGCCTGCTTGCGCGGACCCTTGCGCGTGCGGGCATTCGTACGGGTGCGCTGGCCACGAACCGGCAGACCCTTGCGATGACGCAGTCCGCGGTAGGTGCCCAGGTCCATGAGACGCTTGATGTTCATGGAATTCTCGCGGCGCAGATCGCCTTCGACGGCGCTCTTGGCCAGCACGGAGCGGATCGCGTTCACCTCGGCCTCGGTGAGATCCTTCACCTTGGTATCGGGAGCGATGCCCGCAGCGGCGCAGACTTCCTTGGCACGCGAACGTCCCACGCCAAAGATGTGCGTGAGCCCGATCACCACGTGCTTGTTCATCGGGATGTTGATGCCGGAAATACGTGCCATGTTCTTTACCTACCTTTAGCCCTGGCGCTGCTTGTGGCGCGTGTCCGAGCAAATGACGTAGACGACGCCGCGACGGCGCACGACCTTGCAGTTCTTGCAGATTTTCTTGACCGAGGGACGAACTTTCATCTTGAGAGCCCTTTAATTAACTTTGCGGCGCGCCACTGCGGCCATAACCCATCAGGTTCGCTTTCTTGAGCAGACCCGGGTAGTGATGCGACATCAGGTGAGCCTGAAGCTGCGAGAAGAAGTCCATGGCGACCACGACCACGATGAGCAGCGAGGTGCCACCGAAGACGAACGGCACGCCGCCCTGAGTCATCATCAATTCAGGCAGCAAGCAGACCGCGGTGATGTAGATGGCGCCCCAGAGCGTGAGCTTGGTGAGAACGCCGTCGATGTACTCGCCGGTCTGCTGGCCGGGGCGGATGCCGCGGATGAAGGCGCCCGACTTCTTGAGGTTGTCGGCCGTCTCACGCGCATTGAACACCAGCGCCGTATAGAAGAAGCAGAAGAAGATGATCAGCACGGCATACAGAGTGATGTGGGCCGGCTGGCCGTACCCCAGCGTGGTGCTGAACGTCTGCAGCGCCTGGCCCCACCAGCTGTCGTTGTTCGTGCCCGCGAAGCCGGCAATCGTGGCCGGGAACAGCAGCAGCGACGACGCGAAGATCGGCGGGATCACGCCCGACATGTTGAGCTTGAACGGCAGGTGCGTGGTCTGGCCCGCGTACATGCGGCGGCCCACTTGCCGCTTCGCGTAGTCCACGGGGATGCGACGCTGCGCACGCTCCACGTACACGCAGAATGCCGTCACGGCGAGGACCACCACGATCAGCACGATGGCGAACAGGCCGCTCATCGAACCGTTGTTGATCTGGTCCAGCGTCTGGCCGATCGCACCCGGAATGCCGGCCACGATGCCGCCCAGGATGATCATCGAGATGCCGTTACCCACACCGCGTTCGGTGATCTGCTCACCCAACCACATGAGGAACATGGCACCCGTGGTCATCGTGATCGTCGCGACGAACAACACATCGATGCCCGGAGCCAGCATGCCTTGCGCCTGCAGGCCCTTGCCGGTGACCAGCGACTGGAACAGCGCCAGACCCAGGGTGCCGTAACGCGTGATCTCGGTCAGCTTGCGCCGGCCGGACTCGCCTTCCTTGCGGTACTCCTGCCAGGTCGGAACCACCATGGCCATCATCTGCACGATGATCGACGCCGAGATGTACGGCATCACGCCCATCGTGAAGATCGACAGGCGCTCGAGCGCACCGCCCGAGAACATGTTCACGATGCCGAAGATGGTCTCGGCGTTGTCACGAAAGAAACCCGCCACGCGCTCAGGGTCGATGCCCGGCACGGGGATGTACGTGCCGATGCGATAGACGATGAGACCGCCGATCAGGAACAGCAGGCGCTTGCGCACGTCGCCGAAGCGCGCCGCATCGCCAATCACTGAAGCCGGATTCTGTGTGCTGGTTGCCACGAGTGCCTTATGGTCTTTGGGGCGTTACTTCTTGGCCTTGGGAGCAAGCTTGCCCGGGGCCGCTTTCTCGGCCAGGGCTTCGATCTTGCCGCCCGCCTTCTCGATGGCCTCGCGCGCACCCTTGGTGGCTTCGATGCCCTTCAGCGTGAACGCCTTGGAGATCTCGCCGGAGAGCACGATCTTGGCGCGGTCCGCAAATGTCGGGATGACATTGGCCTTCTTCAAGGCTTCGATGTCGACCACGGTGCCTTCCACCTTCGCAAGCTCGTCGAGGCGGACCTCGGCGACGAAGATCTTCGAGCGGAAGCCGACCTTGGGCAGACGGCGCTGCAGCGGCATCTGGCCGCCTTCGAAACCGACCTTGTGGTAGCCGCCCTTGCGCGCGCGCTGACCCTTCACGCCACGGCCGCAGGTCTTGCCCTGGCCCGCGGAAGCGCCGCGGCCCACGCGCAGACGGGCCTTGCGGGCACCGGCGGCGGGCTTCATGTCATTGAGTCGCATCGTCATGTGACTATCCTTATTCCTGAACCGTCAGCAGGTGCTTGGCCGCATAGATCATTCCGCGGTTCTGCGGAGTGTCGGCGACCTCGACCGTCTGGTGACGGCGGCGGAGGCCCAAGCCACGCACCGACGCCTGGATGTTCTTCAGCTGGCCCGCGAGGCTCTTCGCCAGCGTGACCTTGATCTGCTTGTTCGCCATGTCCGTGTCCCCGGGCGATTAACCCAGGATCTCCTCGACAGTCTTGCCACGCTTGGCGGCCACGTCCTCGGGCGAACGCGCATTCGCGAGCGCGTTCACCGTGGCGCGAACCACGTTGATCGGGTTGCGCGAGCCGTAGCTCTTGGCGAGCACGTTGCGAACGCCGGCGCACTCGAGCACCGCGCGCATGCCGCCGCCGGCGATGACGCCCGTACCGTCCGACGCCGGCTGCATGTACACCTTGGTGGCGCCGTGCGTGCCGTGCATCGCGAAGTGCAGCGTGTCGTTCTTGAGCGCCACGTTCACCATGTTCTTGCGCGCCTGCGCCATGGCCTTGCTGATCGCGACCGGCACTTCACGCGCCTTGCCGAAACCGAAGCCGACGCGGCCGGCGCCGTCGCCCACCACCGTCAACGCGGTGAAGCCGAACTGGCGGCCACCCTTGACCACCTTGGCCGTGCGATTCACTGCAACCAGTTTCTCCAGGAACTCGTCCTGCGCCTGGTTCTTCATGTCGGGTCGTGCCATTAGTTAGTCCTCAGAACTCGAGGCCGGCTTCGCGCGCGGCATCGGCCAGCGCCTTGACGCGGCCGTGATACATGAAACCCGCGCGATCGAACGCGACCTTGGTGACGCCGGCGGCCTTGGCGGCCTCCGCAATCGCGGTACCCACGGCCTTGGCCGCCTCCACGTTGCCGGTGCCCTTGAGGCCCTTGGCGACCTTCTCCTGCACCGTCGACGCCGACGCCAGCACCTTCGAACCGTCGGCAGCGAACACCTGCGCGTACATGTGCTGCGGCGTGCGGTGGATGGTCAGACGCGCGATACCGAGCTCGCGGATCTTCATGCGGGTCTTGATGGCGCGGCGCTGGCGCCGCTCTTTCTTGGTGATCTGCATATGTGAGTGCCGAAGAATTACTTCTTCTTGCCCTCCTTCAGGGTGATCTGTTCACCGGCGAAGCGCACGCCCTTGCCCTTGTACGGCTCCGGCGGACGGATCGCGCGGATCTTGGCGCAGACCTGGCCGAGCTTCTGGCGGTCGATGCCCTTGATGATGATTTCGGTCTGGCTCGGCGTCTCCATCGAGATGCCTTCCGGGATCGGGAAGTTCACCGCGTGCGAGAAGCCCAGCGTGAGGCCCAGCGTCTTGCCCTGCACGGCCGCG
>JBKPPO010000328.1:0-5875 GCA_046733635.1 Pseudomonadota bacterium
AATTAGCCTGGCGGCACCCTACCCCCGCGCGGTCCCTTCTCTCGAGGATCGCGCGGGGCTTTATGCTTTCCGCTGGATCTCGGATTGCTTCGCCGACCACTGCAGCGGACACCCTGCTTTATCGATCAGCGCTGCGCCTGCTGCTGGCGCCAGAAGCCACTCACCGACTCGTTGTCGATGCCCTTGGTCTCGGGCACGTATCGCATGACGAGATAGGCCGCCAGGATTCCGAAGGCGCCGTAGATCCAGAACGCGAATCCGCCATGCATGAACCCGTTCAGCGTGGAGTCGCCGAACATGATCGGGAACGTGAACGACACCAGGAAGTTCGCGCCCCACTGCGCGGCGATGGCGGTGGATATGGCCTGCGCGCGAATCGGCGCGGGAAAGATCTCGGACATCAGGATCCAGACGATCGGCCCGAAGGACATGCCGAGACCGGCCATGTAGACGCACATCGCCGTCAGGCCGTGCGCGCCGGTATTGTCCGTCCGGAACAAACTACCCAGCGCCATCATCGAGAGGCCCATGGCCAGCGCGCCGAAGATCAGCAGCGGCTTGCGGCCGACCTTGTCTACGATCAGAACCACGATCATCGTTGCCAGCAGATTCAGACAACGGGCGATCAGCACGCCGAGAAATGCGGCGTCCGGGTGAAAACCCATGCGCTGCAGGATCTGTGGGCCGTAATACGAGATCGCATTCAAACCCATGAGCTGCTGAAGGACGCTGAGCGCCACGCCGACCAGGACCACTCGCGCGCCAAAACTGAAGAGCGGCATCGACTTCTGCGGCTTGTCCTTGGCGGCGGCGAGGTCGTCGAGCATGCGCTGGACTTCTTCGGGCTCGGCGGAACGCGACAGCATGCGCCGCGCCTGCTCCACGCGGCCGTGCCGCACGAGCCAACTCGGTGACTCGGGTACGGTGAAGCTCAGCCAGAAGAACGCCAGCGCGGGCACGGCCATCGAAACCATCATCCATCGCCAGCCGGTGCGCAGCACCCAGGCGTCATCGCCCTGAAGGCCGATGCCCCAGTTGACGAACAACACGATCGTGATGCCGCCCGCGATCGCGATCTGTTGATAGGCGCCGAGCTGACCGCGCACGGCGCTGGGCGCGAACTCGGCCACGTACATCGGGGCGATGACCGAAGCCACGCCCACGGCCAGACCGCCGAGCACACGATAAAAAATGAACGGCCAGATGGCGTCGGCGCCCATGCCGCCGAGCGGCGCAAAACCCGTCTCCGGGAATGCCGAACCGAATGCGGAGATCAGGAACAACACGGCCGCGATGATCATCGGCCGCTTGCGTCCCAGCAGCTCAGCGGATCTGCGCGCCACGAGCGCGCCCAGGATGGTGCCGGCGAGGGCCGCGCACACGGTCGCTCCCAGCAACGCATTCGCCGCGGTTTCAGCCATGCCGCGCGGCAGGATGAAGTTGAAATTGATCGCATCGACGACGCCGCAGATCACGGCCGTGCAGTAGCCGAACATCAGCGAGCTCAGCGTCGAAACGAACGTGGTGCCGGTGACGGCGTGCAGATGACTGGTGGTGACCTTGGCGATCTTCATGGTGTCAGGCCGCCGCTTCGCTGGCCGTGTTCAACGGCAGGCGGATGTAGAACGTGGTGCCCTTGCCGACTTCGGTCTCGAAGTGCAGCGTGCCCTTGTGCTTGTCCACGACCACGGTGCGCGCGATGGCGAGGCCCTGCCCCGTCCCCTTGCCCACTTCCTTCGTCGTGAAGAACGGATCGAAGATCCGCGAGCGGACGTCCACGGGTATGCCCTTGCCCGTGTCGGCGATGGCGATCTCCACCGCGTCATCCAGCATCCGCGTGCTCACGCGGATCAACCCTTTGGCGGGAGTGCCCTTGACCACGTCGCCGATGGCATGCGCGGCGTTCACGATGAGATTGAGCACCACCTGGTTGATCTCACCCGCGTAACAATTGACCGGCGGGATCTCGCCGAACTGTGTCTCCACTTCGGCGACGTATTTATATTCATTCGACGCGATGACCAGGGTGCTCGCGATCGCCTGATTGAGGTCGGCCTGCGTCATCTCCTTGCGATCGGGATGCGCGAATTCCTTCATCGAACGCACGATGGCCGCGACGCGGCCGAGACCTTCGCGCGCGCGGTCCAGCGCCACGGGCGCGTTCTCGAGGATGTAGTCGAGATCGGCGTCGTCTTCGGCTTCCTCGGCGGCCTTGACCGCGGCGGCGACGTTCTCGCCGCTCGCGGTGGCAGTCCGGAGATCGCGGTACTTGCCCACGATGTCGGAGAGATCGTCCATGGCCTCGCGCACGAACAACACGCTGTCCGAGACGAACTGCACCGGGGTGTTGATCTCGTGCGCCACACCCGCGGCCAACCGGCCGACGCTCTCCAGCTTCTGCGCCTGCGCGAGATCACTCTCGAGACGCCGCTGCTCGGTCACGTCCAGCATCATGCCGCGCATGATCTTGTGCTGGCCGGTGCTTTCGCTGGTCTCGCAGTTCACGACCCAGCGCAGGTCCACGCGCTTTTCGTCCTGCGTGAGCACGGAGGTCTCCAGTTCCACGTGACCGGTGCCGCTGTCCTCGATCCTGCTGCGGACCTCGCCATTACGGTCGCGGGGCATGAGCTTGTCGAGAAAGCCCGCCTGCTTCCACATCTCCTCACTGAAGCCCAGGCGTTGCGGACCCTGCGGGCCGATGTATTCGAAATGGCCGTCTTCCACGTCGAGCGCGAACGGAATGGCCTGCGTGCCTTCGACGACGAGCCGGAATTGCTCCCGGCCGCGTTCGAGTTCGCGAGTGCGTTCGGACACCAGTTTCTCGAGCCGCTGCTTCTCCGTGCGTTCCATCTCGCGTCGCTCGTCGAACATGCGCACGCACTCGGACATCATCACGCTGAAGGAATGCGCGAGCGCGAGCAGGATGGCGAACAGCAGCACGAGCGCGGTGGTCATGGCCGGAAACTGCGCGGCGCGGAACTGCGCCGTCACGATGTGTTCGGTCGACAACGCAACGAACAGGCGGCCCGACTTCCCGGCGTCGAGCGGAATCTCGCGAATGGAGACGTGTACGCGGTCTTCGGCGAGCTTCACCGGCTCCGTCGAAGAGAACGTCGGCGGAAACCTTCCGTGGCCCGCGAGCAGTTTGCCGGCGGCGCTGTAAACGGCCACGCCATGAACGTTTCGGTCGCTCTCCAGCGGCCGGATGACGGCGTCGGCCATCTCGGCGTCTTCGGAGTAGATCGGGTTGTAGAGTTGTGCGGCGAGGTTGGACGCATACACGCCCGCCTTCGCCTCGACGCTTTTCTGCAGCGTGGCCGTGTCGTAGGTGAAGTAACCCACGATGCCGGCAAGCGCGCTGATGAGGATGACCAGCGCCAGCGAACCCATGAGCTGGGCCTGCAGCGGGAGATCGGTCGTGGCCGCCGTTTGTTTCTGCGCGTTGTCCATGCCAACGCGTTTATCGGATTGAGGGCGCCATCCCTTGAGCAGGGTCTTCCCGATGCGGCCCGGGCGGGCTGCCGGATGGCGGCAGGATCTTGCCGCCCTACGCGCCTGTGACGAAAGTCACGCGCTGGCTGCGCTGGCGACCCGGAAAAAAAAGGCCGGGGCGCGAACCCCGGCCTTCGAACGGGTTATCGAGCGATCACAGTTTCCGCAGCCAGATGTTGCGGAATCGGACCAGATGACCATGGTCCTGGAGCCGGATGGGGCCGTCGCCATGCGCGATGTAGAACGGCGCGCCGATGTACGTGGTGCCACCCTTCAAGACAGTGTCATTCTGCACGAGCACGCCGTTGTGGAGCACGGTGACTCGCGCGGGAGACTTCAACGTGCCATCGCCATTGAAACGCGGCGCGGTGAAGATGATGTCGTACACGTTCCAGGTTTCGGCCGGCAGCGTGGCGTTCACGAGCGGCGGCGTCTGCTTGTACACGCTCCCGACCATGCCGTTCACGTACGTCGGATTCTCGAAGTTGTCGAGCACCTGCACTTCGTAGATGTCCTGCAGGAACACGCCGCTGTTGCCGCGATCCTGGTTCACGTTGCTCGCGGGTAGTTTGGGACCCATCCACTCGATGTGGAGCTGGACGTCGCCGAACTTCTCGCGCGTCTGGATGTCGCCGGTGCCCGGCGCCACCACCATCTCGCCGTTCACGACGTTCCACTTCGCGGGGCCGGGCTCCTTCGTGCTCTGCCAGGCGTCCACGTTCCTGCCATCGAACAGGATGATGGCATCGGACGGGGGCGCACCGGGTGTCTTGGCGGGCGTCACCTTCGCGGGCACGGGGAACCAGACTTCCGTGACTTTCGGTTCGGGATCCACACCCTCGTTCTTCGCGAGCGGACGAATCTGGATGTTGCGGTAGAAGATCTCGGCGGCTTCGGCCTGCAGCGCGATGCGGCCCTTGTCGAGCTTCACCGCGTTGCCGCCCTCGAGCGACTTGATGTCGACCACGCGCATGTTCTGCACGCCATTCACGAAGTGCAGCGCCTTGTCCCCCTTCACGACGATCTCGAGCGTGTTCCAGCCGGGGAACTCGTTCACGCGGCCGTGGCGCACCCGTTCGAACTTGCCCTCGTTGCCGATCGTGACCGGCACGCCGCCGTCTTCGAGCAGCGTGAAGCGCTGCGTCGCGGGATCGATGAAGCTCGTGGCGCGTGCGGAGACGGCCCAGAGATCGCCGACATCACCCTCCTGGATCTGCGCTTCGACGGACGCGGGCCAGTCGCCGGTGCGCTGGCGATGCACGTGGTACAGCAGTCCCGCATCACGCTGCAGGTTCGCTCGCGGTGCAAACTTCTTGTCGCCCCAACGGTACTCGAGGCGCAGCCTGTAGTCCTGGTACTCGTTGGCCGAGAGCAGGTAGGCGTTGGGTTGTTCGGAGCCGGCGGCCTGCGTGGGGTACACGTGGATGGCGCCGTCTTCCACCTTGAAGAGGCTGGCGGGTGCGGCCGAGGCGTTCGGGCTCGCCGAGTGCGCGGTCCAGCCCGCGAGTGACTTGCCGTTGAACAACGGCTTCCAGGTCGTGGCGTCGTCCGCGGCCGACGCCGCACCGGCGCACAGGATGGCGCCGATCATCAACACACTGCGCATGAAGATTCCCCCCGCCGTGAATGGCGGCGCAGTGTAACAAACAGCGCAGCCGCCGCCCGGCGCGGGGGAGGGGCCGATGCGGCCCCTCCTTCCGGCCTGCTCTGCGTGGGCCCTACTGTTGCGGCGACGTCATCGGAGACGTGGAGTTGCTGTCGGTTTTCTTGCCGCTACCGCTCGAATGACTCATGTATTCGTCGGTGCTGAGATACCCGTCGCCATTGCGGTCCGCTTGCGAGAATCCGCGCCCGAGCTTGCGATTGGACGAAGCCTCGTCGCGCGAGATGCGGCCGTCGCCGTCGGAATCCATGGAGCTGAACGTTCCGGCCGAGCTGCTTTGGTTGCCCTGGTTCTGGCTGCCCTGGCTGCTCTGGTTGCCATGTGATCCCTGGTTGCTCTGCGAACCCTGGCTGCCCTGTTGCCCCTGACCCTGCGTGGAACTGGGGTTTCCGGGGGTTTGCGAATTGCCGCTGTTTCCCTGGGACGGGATGCTTTGCGGGTCGGTGGACGGTTGTTGCTGGCTGCTGGGCGATGTGGTCTGCGCGAACGCGAAACCCGCCGGAATCAATGCGGCGGCGGTGGCGATCAGAAGATTGCGTTTCATGGAAAACTCCTCGGGAAGGTTTGTGTGCCCGGGAGGAGTTTCAATTCACGTGCCAACGGCGAAAGGGCCGCTGTGCCGCCCTGCTGCCGGAGGCGCCGGCGATCTGCCGCACCGGGGCTCCGCACCGAGAACGCCGCTTGCAAGATGTGCCCCGGCGGGTTGCCTAACTACAGCGG
>JBKPPO010000329.1:0-14625 GCA_046733635.1 Pseudomonadota bacterium
TCGTCGTCGGCAGCGTCAGATGTGTATAAGAGACAGGGGCTCGCCTGCCGCCGCCGGCCAGCCGGCCGCGCCGGCCGCCACGCTCGACGAAGTCCTCGAGAAGGCGCGCCTCGCGATGGACGAGCGCCGTTACATCGAGCCGGCCAAGAACAATGCCCTCGAACATTTCCGCCAGGTGCTCGTCATGGATCCGGCGAACGCCGAAGCCACCGAAGGCCTCAAGCGCCTCGGCGGCCTGCTGATCGCCCGCGCCCGCACCGCGCTCGACGAACGCCGCTTCGACAACGCGCTGGCCGAACTCGAAGCCGCGCGCAGCATCGACGCCGCCGATCCGCGTCTCGCGGAAGTCGACGCGCGCCTCGACTCCATGCGTGCCCAGACCGCGCTCGCGCAGATCCAGGCTACGCTGGCTGCGCAGAACTTCGACCGCGCCGCGACGCTGCTGGAATCGGCCGAGAAGGACGCACTGCTGCCGCCAGCGCAGATCACCCAGCTCAAGCGTGAGCTCGACTCCAAGCGCCGCTCCACGACGATCAGCCGTCTGGCCGCCGCCGCCGAATCGCGCATGAACGCAGGCCGCCTGGTCACGCCGGCCGACGAGTCCGCCAAGGATGCGATCGCCGCGCTTCGCGAGGCGGGTGCGTCCAACGAACTGGTTTCGCGCCTGAACAACGAGCTGAACCAGCGCTTGCTGGCCGCGGCCCGTGAAGCCGCCGCGAAGGGTGACAACGCCGGCATGCAGGCCGCACTGGCCGCTGCGCGCGAGAACGGCGTGTCCGCCGCCTCGGTGAACGCCGCCAACCGCGAGATCACGGCCGCTGCGCAGAAGCAGAAGGCCACGAACGACGACATCGCGCGCTTCGCGAAGGCCGCCCAGGATCGGCTGGCTTCGGGCAACCTGGTTTCGCCCGCCGGCGATTCCGCGGTCTCGAACGCCGAACGACTGCGTCAGCTCGACGCTCGCAACGCCACCACGGTGCAGGTGGTGCGTGACGTGCGCGCGCGGCTGCTCAGCGATGCCCGCTCGCGCATCACCGCGGGCCGCCCGAGCGACGCCGCGCCGCTGCTCGATGCCGCGGAGAGCCTGGGCGGCGATGCCGACCTCGGCGATCTGCGCGCCGCGCTGACCGCCGCCGAGCAGAAGCTGGCCGCCGCGGCCGCCGCGCCGAAGCTGCCGCCGCTCAAGATGACGCGTCCGCCGAAGCCCAAGTACCCCTCGTCCGCCAAGGGCGTGGAAGGCTGGGTGCGCGTGGAGTTCTATGTGACGCCGGAAGGCCGCACCGAACGCGTCCGCGTGTTGTCGAGCGAGCCTGCGGGCGTGTTCGACGCCGCGGCCGTCGAGGCGATGGAAGGCGCGCGTTTCGAAGAATTCGAATGGACCGAATCGCGACTGGCTGTCCAGCGCATCGTGTTCAAGCCCGAGTGATGGAGGGATATCCCTGTGGCTGAAAGCAAGACTGTGAAAACCAAAATCGCGTCACGTATGCAGGGCGCTCGCGCCGTGTGGGTGGCGGTAGGCATCCTGGCGCTCGCATTCCTCGTCGGCGTTCTCGCGCCGGCGTGGTACTTCGCCGGGCGCCTCGTGGACAACAACACCGCGGTCCGCACCATCGGCGAACTGCAGCAGCAGCCCTCGCGCATGCAGGTGTCACTGAACTCGATTCAGGACCGTCTGCGCGCCCGCGGCTTCGTGCGCGACTCGATCGAACAGTTGAAGCGCGCCACGGCGCAATTCGACGCCGCGACGGCGACGTTGAAGGCCGGCGGCGGCGTCAGCATCGGCGGCTTCGGCAGCGGCGACGACGTGCAGAAGACCATCGACGAGATGAACGCGGCCTGGGCCAAGTACAAGCCTTCGCTCGAGCCCGTGGCCAACTTCACCGCGATTCCGTACTCGGACAGCGAGCGTGAAGGCACGCAGCTCAACATGGACGGCCGCGACCTGCAGAGCAAGGTCACGTCGGCGGTCGGCCAGTCGCGCGTGTACACGCCCAGCCTCGAAAAGAGCCTCGCGCAGATCATCACGGGCCTGCAAAGCTCCTCGGACGCGCTGGCCACCGCGCTGCGTTCCGTGGTGCTCATCGGCGTAGGCCTCGCGGCCGCGCTCGCGGCGCTCGTCGGTTACCTCTCGCTGGCTCGCGGCAAGTCCGCGCAGGCCGCGGCGGCCGCGCAGCAGCAGACGGAGGACATCCTCTCGACGGTGCGCGAAGGTCTGTTCCTGCTCGACAGCGACCTCAAGATCGGTTCGATCCATTCGCAGGCGACCGCGCAGTTGTTCCAGCGCGAGTCGGTCTCCGGAATCACGTTCGAAGACCTGCTGCGCGACCTCGTGACGCCGAAGACGCTGCAGATCGCCACCAAGTTCGTGAAGGTGCTCTGGAGCGAGCGCACGAAGGAAAACCTGATCCGCTCGATCAACCCGCTCAATGAAGTGGAATTGCAGGTGGGCGAGAAGGGCAGCAAGGACGCGGAGACGCGTTACCTCGAGTTCAACTTCCACCGCGTGCGTCGCGATGGCGCCATCACCCACGTGCTCGTGGCGGTGGCCGACGTGACGGCCCGCGTGGCCCTGGCCGCGCAGCTCAAGGGTGCGCAGGACAGCGCGCAGTCGCAGATGGACGCGTTCCTTTCGATCCTGCACGTGGATCCGGCGCAGTTGTCGTCCTTCCTCGACGACTCGGATGTCGCGTTCAAGATGATCAACGCCACGCTGCGTGATCCGGCGCGTGACAGCGCCTCGTTCCGCCGCAAGATCGACGGCCTGTTCCGTCAGATCCACAGCATCAAGGGTGAAGCCGCGGCCATCGGCCTGGGTTCGATGGAAGCGCGCGCGCATGCTCTCGAGAGCGATCTCGCCGGCCTGCGTGAACGCACCGATCTGTCGGGCGACGACTTCCTGCCGCTGCTCACCAAGTTCGATGACCTCGTGTCGCACTCGCAGTCGGTGCGCGACATGGTCACCAAGCTTGCGAGTTTCCGCGACAGCTTCGGCAAACATCAGATGGCGCAGGGCTCGGCTCCGGCCGGTTCCACGAGCGACAGCTCGACGCGCAATCCGAAGATCGCCGAGGACGCCGTGGCCGCGGAAGCCACGCTGCAGCGTTCGGCTCGCGAAGGCTTCGTGGCCTCCGCGCAGCAGCTCGCCGATCGCATCGCCAACGATCACGGCAAGAAGGTCGTCGTGACCTGCCGTGGCCACGATCTCGTGCCCGAGGCGTATCGCCGTCCGGTCAAGGACGTGCTGATCCAGCTCATCCGCAACGCGGTCGTGCACGGCATCGAGTCGCCGGCGGAGCGCGAAGCCCAGGGCAAATCGCCCGAAGGCCACATCCGCATCCAGTTCGAGATGGTCGAGAACGGCCGCGCGTTCCGCATGCAGTGCGAGGACGACGGTCGCGGCCTGACGCCCGACAAGCTGCGCAAGACCGCGGTGACCAAGGGAATCATTTCGCAGAACGACGCCACCGCGTTGTCCGATCAGGAAGCGATGATGCTGGTCTTCCGTTCCGGCTTCTCGACGGCCAAGGACGTCACGCGTGACGCCGGCCGCGGCGTCGGCATGGACGTCATCGCCGAAATCGCGGCTCGCCTGGGGGGACGCATTTCGCTGAACTCGGAGATCGGCAAGAACATGAAGCTGTCACTGTCGTTCCCGGCCGAGCAGAAGGCCGCCGGCGTCGTGGCCGCCTAAGGTTAGGGAGGAGAGAAAAAGGTCATGAGTGCAGTGCCAAAACCGCGCCAACCGTTGCGCATGATGATCGTGGACGATTCGAACGTGATGCGCCGTCGCATCGAGCGTTCCCAGCAGAACGACGCCCTCGAGGTGGTCGCGACTGCGGTGAACGGCCTCGACGCCGTCGAGAAGTTCAAGCAGCTGATGCCCGACGTCATGACGCTGGACCTCACGATGCCCGAGATGGACGGCATCGAATGCGTCGAGCACGTCATTAAAATCAAGCCCGATGTGCTTATACTCGTGGTGTCGGCCCTGGCCGATAAAGCCACTGCGGTAGAAGCCATCGAGAAAGGCGCGAACGGCTTCCTCTGCAAGCCTTTTACGGACGACCAGCTCAATGAAGCTCTCGCCGAGTTGATTGGGGAGTAAGGAAGATGCTCGACGCTGAAGAAGTTCGAACCTTTGTCAACGGCACGGTCCATTTCTTCGAGACCGCGACCGGCCATGCCGCTACGGTGGGTTCGCCGTACCTGTGCATCGACAAGGCTGCCGTGGTTCAGGACTACACCGGCGTCATCGGCATTTCCGGCAACCGCGAAGGCAAGGTGTACTTCACCGCGCCGCGCGGCATGCTGTCCGTCATGCTGATGTGCATGAACGAAACCGACACGGGCGAGCAGAACGTGCGCGACCTCGTCGGCGAAGTGGCGAACACGATCTCGGGCAACGCGCGCCGCGATTTCGGTCGCAACTTCGTGATCAGCACGCCGACCATCTGTGACCGCACGAATGCGGCGCAGGCCGCGGCCACCACCGGCCGTTCGTTCATCATCCCGATCAACTGGCGCAGCTACTCGGCCAACGTGGTCGTCTGCCTGCAGTAAGAATTCCGTTGCGGATGTCGAAGACGCCGGCTCGATGCCGGCGTTTTCATTTGCGCGGCGCCTAACGATTGCGCGGCCGTTCGGTGACTTCCACTTCGCTCGAGAATTCCTCGGTCCCGCGAATGCCCGTGATCTTGATGCGTGCGCCGGGCTTGGCATTGGCGATGCGCGTGAGCGTGTCCTGCGCACTCGTGACTTTCGCGCCGTTCACCGTGAGGATGATGTCGCGCGGCTCCATGCCGACCAGGGCGGCCGGGCTGCCCACGTAGAGTTTCGCGACCACCACCCCGGCCCGTGCGAGGTTGAAGCGGCGCGCCTCGATCTCGTCGATGTCGGCCGGCACGATGCCGATCCATCCTCGCACCACGCGGCCCTTGGTGAGGATCTCGCTCATGACGCCGCGCACCAGGTTGACCGGGATGGCGAAGCCGATGCCCTCGACGCCCAGGTTCTTGGCGAGCACCGCCGTGTTGATGCCCACGAGTTCGCCGTTGGCGTTGATGAGCGCGCCCCCGGAGTTGCCGACGTTGATGGGCGCGTCCGTCTGGATGAAGTTCTCGAACGTGGCCACGCCTAACTGCCCGCGGCCGGTGGCGCTGACGATACCCTGAGTGACCGTCTGCGAGAGACCCACGGGATTGCCGATCGCCAGCACCACGTCGCCCACCCGCAGGCGGTCCGAATGGCCGAGCGGCATGACGGGGATGTTCTTCTTGAGATCCAGTTGCAACACGGCAAGGTCGGTGTCCGGATCGCGGCCCACGATCCTGGCTTCGGCCACGCGGCCGTCGGCCAGCTGCGCACGGACCAGGTCCGCGGACGCGATGACGTGGTGGTTGGTGATCACATGCCCCGAGGCATCGACGATCACGCCCGAACCCAGGCTCTGCTCGAGTCGCTGGCGATAGCGGGGGCGGGCATCGCCAAACAACTCTTCGAAGGCATTGGGCTGGATGCGCTCCGTGACGAGCCGCGCGGTATAGATGTTGACCACCGCCGGCGCGGCCCGCTCGACGGCCTCCGCATAGGAGTTGGCGGCGCGCAGGAGTTCGGGTGCGGCGACCGGCGCCGGCGCGACGACGGCCGGCGCGGGAGCCGTGGCTGCGGGTTGCAGCGCTTCGCCCTGCGGTTCGGCGCGTTTGGCCACGAGTTCGGGCCTCACCATGACCAGGATGAAAGCCGCCGCCAGCCCCACGATCACCGAGGCGAAGACGAAGCCGAGAATTCTCAAGAAGGGTCGTGTCGACATGAACCGGATATTCCCATGGGCGGAAGGACTTGGCGCTGATCTGCGTGTGTATAATGCGCCGCCTCCCGAGGTCTCGCAGCGGCGCATTTTCGCTCCGCCTGCGTCGGGCGAACGAACGATCCTGAGGGCTTTGAATGAGCGATCACGCGGCCGGCGACACCGTCCCGGAAGTCGACGAGAGTCGGCGCAAGTTCCTGATAGCCGCCACCGCCGGTACCGGCGCCGTTGGCGCGGTGTTGACCGCGGTGCCCTTCGTGGCGTCGTGGAAACCTTCGGAGAGCGCCCGCGCTGCGGGTCTGCCGACGGAAGTCGATCTGACCCGGATCGAGCCCGGTCAGATGGCCACCTTCTTCTGGCGCAAGCAGCAGGTCTATGTGGTCAAGCGCACGCCGGAGATGCTGGCCTCGCTGGGCTCGCACGATGGCGAACTCAAGGACCCCGCTTCGGAAAGCTCCGAGCAGCCCGAATACGCCAAGAACGAATCGCGTGCGCTGCGCCCCGACGTGTTCGTCACGATCGGCACCTGCACGCACCTGGGTTGTTTGCCCAAGACGCGCTTCACGCCGAACGATGCCTCGCTGGCCGCCAACTGGCCCGGTGGTTTCTTCTGCCCCTGCCACGGGTCGAAATTCGACCTGTCCGGCCGCGTGTTCCAGGGTTCGCCGGCGTCGGTGAACCTCAAGATCCCGCCATATTCATTCGATGGCGACAACAAGCTGATCATCGGCGTGGACGCCTCGGCTGAGAAAGGAGCCGCCTGATGTCCGCGGTCACTGAAGGCAAGGGTTTCCGTGCCTGGCTGAACAAGCGCATGCCGGTCGACCAGTTCATGGAAGACCAGCTCACCGGCTACTACGCGCCGAAGAACTTCAACATCTGGTACTTCTTCGGATCGCTGGCGCTGCTGGTGTTCGTCATGCAGATCGTGACGGGCATCTTCATCACCATGCATTACAAGGTAGGTGAAGCCACCGCGTTCCACTCGGTCGAGTACCTCATGCGTGAGGTGCCGTACGGCTGGCTGCTGCGGTATCTGCATTCCACGGGTGCCTCCATGTTCTTCGTGGTGGTGTACCTGCACATGGCTCGGGCCATGATGTACGGCAGCTACAAGACGCCGCGCGAACTGCTCTGGGTCATCGGCATGGTCATCTACCTGGTGCTCATGGCCGAAGCCTTCATGGGATACGTGCTGCCCTGGGGCAACATGTCGTTCTGGGGTGCGCAGGTGATCATCAACCTGTTCAGCACCATCCCGGTCGTGGGTCCGGATCTCGTCGAGTGGATCCGCGGTGACTACGGCATCGCGGATGCGACGCTGAACCGCTTCTTCTCGTTGCACGTGATCGCGTTGCCGTTCCTGCTGGCGCTGCTGATCGCGTTGCACCTGGTGGCCCTGCGCCAGGTGGGTTCGAACAACCCGGACGGCATCGAGATCAAGTCGAACCTGGGCGCCGATGGCAAGCCGGTGGACGGCATCCCGTTCCATCCTTACTACACGCTCAAGGACATCGTGGGCGTGGGCCTGTTCCTGACGATCTTCGCGATCATCGTGTTCTTCGTGCCCACCTTCGGCGGCCTCTTCCTCGAGCCTCCGAACTTCGAGCCGGCGAACCCGACGTCCACCCCGGAGCACATCGCTCCCGTGTGGTACTTCACGCCTTACTACGCGATCCTGCGCGCGGTGCCGGACCAGCAGTTGGGCGCGTTGCTCATGGGGCTGTCGGTGGCGGCATTCCTGTTCCTGCCGTGGCTCGACCGCGCCCGGAACAAGTCGATCCGCTATCGGGGCATCGCCTCGAAGATCCTGCTGGGAACGTTCTTCATCACGTTCATCGTGCTCATGTGGCTGGGCCTCAAGCCAGCCGACGGCCTCTACGTGCTGTTGGCCCGCATCTTCACGGTGCTGTATTTCGCGTTCTTCATCCTGCTGCCCTTCGTGTCCAAGGCGGATGGCAACGGTCCGGTTCCCGATCGAGTGACCTACCATGCGCACTGAGTTCATGAAGCGACTTGCCGTACTGGGTGGTCTTGCCGCGCTGGTTGCAGGCGCGAGCTCGGTCCAGGCCGCCGGTGGCGGAACGCATGCCGCCTGGCAGCGCGAGGCCGGCAACGAGATCGCGAACCTGCCTTCGTTGCAGCGTGGCGCGCGCAATTTCATGGCGTATTGCTCGGCCTGCCATTCGTTGCGCTACGTGCGCTACTCGCGCCTCGCGGAAGATCTCAAGATCTCCGACGAGCTCCGCGATCAGTACCTCGTGAAGCCCGGCGCGAAGTTCACGGACTACATCCTGAGCTCGATGCCGGAGAAGGACGCGATCGAGTGGTTCGGCAAGGCTCCGCCGGATCTGTCGCTGGTCGCGCGTTCGCGCAACCCGGACTGGGTCTTCAACTTCCTGACCACGTTCTACGCCGATCCGGCTGCTCGCCAGACGGGTGTGAACAACTTGCAGCTTCCAGGCACGGCCATGCCGCATGTGCTGTCGAGCCTGCAGGGTGTGCAGACTGCCGTGTGGAAGAACGTCGAGCACAAGGGCGCTGACGGCAAGACCGAGGTCACGCACGAGTTCGACAAATTCGAGGTCGGCGTGGCCGGAAGCCTCACGCCCGATCAGTACGACGAGTTCGTGCGCGACACGGTGAACTTCCTGCAGTACGCGGGCGATCCTTCCCAGGTCCAGCGTCAAAGCATGGGCATCTGGGTCGTTCTGTTCCTTCTCATGTTCACGGGCATCGCGTACATGCTGAAGAAGGAATACTGGAAGGACGTCCGCTGAGCCGCCATCCGCACATCGTGAACCTGGGCCGGGAGCTCGAACTCCCGGCAGCGCGTGGAGCAGCCAGTGTCTAGCCGTCGCGCGACGATGACGTTGTTTTCGATGCCGGATGACCCGTGGAGTCATCGCACGCGCATCGTCATCGCGGAAAAGGCCATCGAGATCGAGATCGTGGACGTGGCGCCCGGCAAGTACCCCGAGGACTTGCTGGACCTCAACCCGTACCACACGACGCCGACGCTGATCGACCGGGACCTCGTCCTCTACGATTCGCGGGTGATCATGGACTATCTCGACGAGCGCTTCCCGCACCCGCCGTTGATGCCCGTGGATCCGGTGTCGCGCGCGCGCGCGCGCCTTGCGCTGTACCAGATCGAGCACGACTGGTACGAAATCGTGCGCAAGCTCGATGCTCCGGGCGCGAAGGACACCGCGAACCTGCGCAAGGAACTGCGCGACAACGTGCTGTCGAGCGCGGACCTGTTCAAGGTGAAGCCGTTCTTCCTGTCCGATGAGTTCTCGATGGTGGACGCCACCATCGCGCCCATCCTGTGGCGGCTGCCGCGTTACGAGATCGATCTGCCGCCGCAGGCGCAGCCCATCCTCAAGTATGCGAGCAGCATGTTCGCGCGTCCGGCGTTCCGCGCCAGCCTGTCCGAGACGGAACGGGAGATGCGACTCGCATGAACGATCGCGCGCGCAATTCGAAGCGGCCCTATCTCATTCGCGCCATGCACGGCTGGATGATGGACAACGGCGAGACGCCGCATGTCATCGTCGATGCAGAGAAGCCTGGTGTGGAAGTGCCGCGTGCGTACGTCAAGGACGGCAAGGTGGTGCTGAACCTCTCGTCGACGGCGACGCAGCGCCTCGTGCTCGGCAACGACTGGATCGAATTCGAAGCGCGATTCGCGGGCGTCGTGCACCACGTGCGGATTCCGGTGAGCACGGTGCTCGGCATCTATGCGCGCGAGACCGGGGAGGGGATGGTGTTCTCCGAACAGGACCTGGGTCCGGAACCGCCCACCAAACCTTCGCCACCGGAAGACGGCGGACGCCGTCCCCAACTCAAGGTCGTGAAGTAGCCGTACGCGGCGCGGACAGGAACCCGTCGATGGCGTTCAGCCAGGCGGCTTGCGAATTCTCCACGTGCGCCGCGTGATCGGATTCCGGCAATACGATGAACGCGCGGTCGGGTGTCGCGAGCCGGCCGAAGAAGTCCAGGGTCTGATCGCTGCGCAGGCGGTCGTTCACGCCGTAGATCAGGAGCGTGCGCACGCTTACCTTCTCGGCATCGAAGACGAACTGGTGTTCGTCGCGCCAGTCGGCGCGGACTGGATTCGCCGCCACTGCCTGCGCAACGTAGGCGTCGATCACGGCCGCCGGCGCGGCGCCCGGTGTGATGAAGTCTTCTGCGGCGGCCTCGCGAGTGGTGGGGCGCCGTGGAGGATCCTCGGGCGGGACGCTGGCCGGAATGCCGCCGGTGGGCGGAAGCCCGTAGAGCACGAGTGCGGAAACCAGCTCCGGATTTCGCTGGGCGACCAACAAGCTCACGTGAGCGCCGCGCGAGTAGCCGAGGAGCGCAGGGCGTAGATGATGCCGCTGGCCAATCCACCGTAGCGCCGCAGCCACGTCGTCGGCGGCGCGCTGCGGCGTGAGCCATCCCGAGGCATCACGCGGCGTGGCGCCATAACCGCGAAGGTCGATGGCATAGGCGGCATAGCCGCGCGCGGCCAGCGCGTCCATGACGGAGCGCGATTCGCCCGGCACCTGCAGGTCGAAGTTCGGCAGCGCGCTCCAGGTTCGTCCGTGCACCAGGAGGATGGCCGCACGTGGTTTGCGCGCGCTCTTTTCCCACAACGCGATCGTGAAGCCGTCGGCGACGAGGGCATGCTGGCGGGGCGGCGCGGCCTGCGCGCCCGGGGCGAGCGCGAGGCCTGACAGGAGCCACAGCGCCAGCGCCGCTCGCAGGCACCGGATCACTTCGACGCTTCGGAGATCTTGGCGACCGCCGCCCGGTAGACGGGCGCGGCCTCGCGGAATTCCGACACCGTGGTCCTGAGATCGCGCGCGAGACCGTCGGCGATACCGTAGATCCAGCCGTGGACGTTCAGTTCCTGACCACGCTCCCAGGCGTCGCGCGCGATGGTGGTCTGGCAGACGTTCTGCACCTGCTCGATCACGTTCAGTTCGCAGAGGCGATCGTGTTCGGCGCCCTCGCTGGTGCAGCTTTGCAATGTGTGCGCATGTTTCTCGTGTACGTCCTGCACGTGCCGCAGCCAGTTGTCGGCGAGACCGACTCGCGTCCTGCGCATCGCCGCGTGCACGCCGCTGCAGCCATAGTGGCCCACGACGATGATGTGCTTCACCTTGAGTATGTCCACCGCGAACTGCATCACCGAGAGGCAGTTGAGATCGGTATGGACCACCATGTTCGCGATGTTCCGGTGGACGAAGATGTCGCCGGGCAGCAGGCCCACGATCTGGTTGGCCGGGACGCGGCTGTCGGCGCAGCCTATCCACAGGTAGGTGGGCCTCTGCTGTCGCGAGAGTTTGGCGAAGAATTCCGGATCCTGGCGGAGGATGCCTTCGGCCCATTCCCGGTTGTTCTTGAACAGTTCGTCCAGCGTTTTCATGTGGAGCGCGATCTTGAACGTCCGCGCGCAATTAATAAAGGTTCAGGCATCGAAGGCGTGGCGCAGCCATTCGATTCGCCCGTCGCGCACCACGATGACGTCGAATCGCACACGGCAACGGCGCAGTTCCGGGTGCTGCTGGAGGAACAGGGCGGCCGTGAGCGCGATGCGCCGTTGCTTCGCCGGGGTGACGCTGGCGGCCGCGCCGCCGTACTGGTCGTCAGCCCGCGTGCGAACTTCGACCACCAACAGGAGATCGCCGTCGCGGGCCACCACGTCGAGTTCACCGACGCGCCGCAGGAAATTGCGCGCGACGATCTGGTAGCCCTGGGATTCGAGAAAGGCGGCCGCGCTGTTCTCCGCGAGCGTCCCCTTCTGGCGCCGATCCATGCGCCGGCCCGAAGACGGCGCTCAGGGCGCGGCGGCGGCGGTTTGAGCGGGATCGAGTGGTGCCGGAGCGCCGCCTTTGATGCGAACCCATTGAAGGTCGCGTCGCACACGGCCCTGCGCGTCGAGCGACAGCGTGCCGGTGAGGCCGCGAGGTTCGATGGTGTTGCCACGCTTGAGCGAATGGGCGAGGCGGAAGGCGTCGTAGCCGAACGCAAACAGGCGGCCCCGCCTGGCGGTGGAATCGCCAAAAGCCGCGCGTGCGGATTCTCGCACTTCGCCCGAGAGTCCCTCGTCTCCCAGCATCCACGGCATGTCGGGGAACATCATGCCTTCGATTTCCTGGTTGGCCGTCGGGTGCGGCTCGTAGGCGTCGCCAAGCGTGTAGGTAGGAACGTCGCCGACGAGGTGATATCGCAGTTGGGGCCGGAGCAACCGGGCCATGGCCGGCTGTCCCGGGGCGAAGATGAACTGGATGTCAGGCCGCCGGCGCGGCTCGAATTCCAGTTTCTGTCCGATGGCGGACTGGATGCGCTGATGACGCAAGTTGCTGTCATCGGTGCGCAGCACCTGCTGGATGCTCGGGCCGAAGTCGTTGCGGGCGGTAGTGCCGAAGCTGGCCTGCCCCAATACGTAGCCGCCGGCTGCGCGAAGTTCTTCGTCGAACGCAGCAGCGACCCGGGTGCCCCAATCCCCTTCCGGAGTGAGCACCACGCCCCGGCGTTTGCCGCTGGCCGCGATGAGCCGCGCCACCGCGCGCGCATCGTCTTCTGGAGACAGCGCGAACTGGTAGAAGCGCTGCGGCGTCGGGCGATCCGTCGGCAGGAAATTGAGCGCGAGGATGGGCGCGCGCGTGGTCATGATGTCCGCGGCGGCGGTGACTTCTTCGCGCGTGAGCGGCCCTACGATGAACTCCGCGCCCGCCGAGGTCGCTTCCGCCATCACGTCGGCGATGGAAGAGGTGGCGGTGTCGTATACGCGAAGGCGAGGACGCGAGGCGGGCGGAAGCTGGTAGTAAGCCGTCATGAAGCCATCGCGTATCTGCGCCGCGGGCGCCGACGTGCGGCCGGTCAATGGCAGCATCAGCGCCACGTGCGGCGCCGATTCGAGCCTGGCGACGGGCTCGGGCATGCCGATGCCGGGCTCGCCCGAAAGTGCCGCCAGCGCCGGATGCGCGGGATATCGCGAGCGGAAGGCGTTGAGCCGGGTGGCGCCCAGTGTCGGATTGCGCGAATTGTCGAGCGCCACCGAGGCGGCTTCGAGCCAGCCGCGGACGGTGGCGTCGCTGCCCGGCGGCGGCGTCAGGGAGACGCCACGTTCCGCGGCCGACCGGAGCTGGGCTAACAACTCCGCCCTCGCGACACGCGCCTCGCCCGGCGGGATGACACGCTCACGAGAGAACTCCGCGCGAATGCCATCGAGCAGATGTCCCGTGGCGATTGCGACCTGCTGGCGCGTTTCGTAGTAGCGAGCGGCGGCGGCTTGCGCCTGCGGCGCCTGCATCGAGCTGATCTGCCGCCACGCCTCATCACCGCGGCCCTGCGCCAGCATGGACTGGATGCGCAGCAGGTTCTGCTCGAGGGTCTGCTGCTGCGTGAGCCCTGGAGGAAGCATGGCGAGCAGACGATCCGCATCCGCGGCGCGACCGGCCGCAAGAAAAGCCCGCGCGGCGCGGAGGCGGAACTCAACGCTGTCCGCGCCAGTGGTCTCATTCGCCAGGCGTTCATACACCGCAGCGGCGGCGGCATGATCGCCAGACCGCGTGAGCGACTCGGCGCGGTCTACGCTCGGCGGACCACCATGCCTCGGCGTACTCGGACAGCCGCTCAGCACCAGGGCCAGCGCCACGATGAGCAGAAGGGTCCATGGCCGGCGCAGTGCAGCTTTCATACCGATCGTGTGTCGCATAGCCTTTACGGGTGGCCGCCGTCTCGAGCGCGGCGGAGAATTATAGTGGCAGCGCAATCGGGGCGTCTCGCGGTCATCTCGACGCCCATCGGCAATCTCGGCGATCTTTCCCCGCGTGCTCGGGAGGAACTCGCGGCAGCGGAACTGGTTGCGGCGGAAGACACGCGCAGGACGGGGCAATTGCTGACAACGCTGGGCTTGTCCCGGCCTCTCGTGTCGCTGCACGAGCACAACGAAGGCGAACGCATCGGCGAGTTGCTGGCCAAGCTCCACGCGGGCGCGCGAATCGCGCTCGTGAGTGACGCCGGAACTCCGTTGCTCTCGGATCCCGGATTCGAGCTGGTGCGACGGGTGACGCAGGAAGGAATGCCTGTAGTCGCCGTACCGGGGCCTTCCGCGATCACGGCGGCGCTGAGCATCGCCGGTCTGCCCACCGAGCGATTCACTTTCGAGGGATTCCTTCCGGCGCGACTCGCCGAGAGGCGTGCGCGCATCGCGGAGCTCAAGCGTGAAACCCGCACGCTGGTGTTTTTCGAAGCGCCGCATCGCATCGTGGAGTGCCTGGAAGACATGTCGGCCGGATTCGGCTCGGTACGGCGCGCGGCCGTGGCGCGAGAGCTCACCAAGGTGTTCGAGACTGTGTACCGCGGAAGCCTCGCGGAGCTCGCGGCGCAGGCGAGCGGCGATGCCAACTTCTCCCGCGGCGAGATCACCCTGGTGGTGGAGGGGGCGCCGCGCACTTCCGGAGACGACGAACCTCACGCCCAGCTCGACCACGTGCTCGGTGTGTTGTTGACTGAGCTTTCGCCCAGCAAGGCGGCGGCACTCGCGGCCCGACTGACCGGCGCCAGGCGCAATGACGCTTACGCGCGTGCGCTTGAACTTGCCAAGGGCGGCGCGCCCTAGAACGGCAGCGCGGCGGCTAGATGAACCTTGAGGTCCCTGGTGCATGCGGATATGTTGCGCCCCGGAGTCGGCCGGACGGTCGCTGCATTTCTCGCGAAATGTGGAGGAAAGTCCGGGCTCCTGCGGACGAGGTGCCAGGTAACGCCTGGGCGGCGTGAGCCGACGGAAAGTGCAACAGAGAGCAAACCGCCGAAGCGCCAGC
>JBKPPO010000330.1:0-4815 GCA_046733635.1 Pseudomonadota bacterium
GCCCAGCGCCGACAGCTTCAATCTACCCGCCTGTTTGTCGAGGATACGCATGACGACGCTTTCGCCATGGCCCGAGGGGATGGTGGAGACACGCACGTCCACCGAGCGCCCCGCGATCTTGAGGCTGATGCGGCCGTCCTGCGGCAGGCGCTTCTCGGCGATGTCGAGCTTGGACATCACCTTGATGCGCGAGACCACGAGCGGCGCCACCGCGCGTTTGCTCTGGAGCACTTCGCGCAGCACGCCGTCGACGCGGAAGCGCACGACGAGACGGTTCTCGAAAGGCTCGACGTGGATGTCCGAGGCGTTTTCCTTCACCGCCTGCGTGAGCACGGCGTTGATGAGCCGGATGATGGGCGCATCGTCCTCGCTCTCGAGCAAGTCGGCCTGTTCGGGCAGATCCTGCGCGAGGTGCGCGAGATCGGTCGATTCCTCGACGCCCTCGGCCGCCTCCATCGCGTCATTGCCCGCTTCGTAGGCGATGCGCAGCAGGGAGTCGAACTGTTCCGTCTCGACCTTCTGCAGCCGGATGGGAATGCCCATGAACCGGCGCACCTCGGCGATGGCCAGCGGCGCGACACCCGGGCGATACACACACTCGGCGATGCCTTCATGCACGCGGCTCACGAGCACGCCATGCCGCTTGGCGAAGGCGAACCCGACGCGATGCGGTCGCGGCAGTTCCGTTGCCGGCGTGCTCATTGCTCAGGCTTCGGCTGGGCTGGCGGCGTTGCGGGCGCCGGGGCCGGGGCCGGGGCCGGGGCCGATTCCACCGGCGGGGACGGCGTCACGCCCGTCGATTCATCGGCCTGCGGCGTCTGGATTCCTTCACGCGCGGGCAGCGGCGAGGGAATCGGCGGAAGCTGCGGGTCCTTGTTGAACGGAATCAGCGGCAGGATTTCACCGGGCTGCGAACCCGCCTTGCGTTGCTCGTCGCGGATGAAGTTGTACTTCGATCCGGTCTCGAGCGCGGTCGCCACGCCGTCGCGCAGGATCTTCGGCCGGATGAACACCATGAGGTTGGACTTGTCGCGCTTCTTGCTGCGCGTCTTGAACAACTCGCCGATGAGCGGGATGCGCCCGAGATAGGGCACACGCTGTTCGCCGCGCGTCGCGCTGTCGCGGATGAGCCCGCCCAGCACCACGATGCCGCCATCCTCGATGAGCACGTTGGTGTTCACCGTGCGCTTGTTGGTGATCAAACTATTCGCGTCGCCCGAGGTGCCGGCGAGCTCGGAGCTCTCGAGCTCGATCTTGAGCTGCACCAGCGCGCCGAATTCGTTGATCTGCGGCGTGATCTTGAGAATGGTGCCGACTTCCTGGCGCTGAACCGTCGTGAAGGGGTTGATGTCGTTGTTGTTGCCGCCGTTGGCGCCCGTGCTCGCATAGGAGCCGGTGATGAACGGGACTTCCTGCGCCACCTTGAGCTCGGCTTCCTGGTTGTCCATCGTGACCGCGGAGGGCGTCGCGATGACGTTCGTCGTGGAATCGCCCTGGATGGCGCGCAACATGGCGGCGAAGTTCACGCCGGTCGACGCGATGCGCCCGATGCCGAACGTGGAGCCGTTGCCCAGTCCCGCCGGCGCGTTGGCGGGGTTGTCGATTCCGGCTGCGAGCTGCGCGAGGTTCACGCCGCCGATCGCCGACTGGAACGAGCCGATCGGAATACGCGTGTCGTTTTCTTCGGACCACACCGCCCAGTTCACGCCGAGCTCGGCATTCTTGTTCACGCTGACGTCCACGATGATCGCTTCCACCAGCACCTGCATGCGGCGGATGTCGAGTTTGTCGACCACCGCGCGCAGCGCCCGCATGACCTTGGAAGGAGCGGTGATGACCAGCGCATTGGTCTCGGGGTCTGCCCAGATCGTGGTGGAGCGGTCCGCGCTGGCCGCCACACTGGAACCGCCCGGCGCGCCGCCGGCAGGCGCCGCGCCCGTGATGGCCACGGTGGCGCTGATCTGTTCCTTGAGTTTGGTGGCGATCTTCTCCGCGTCCGCGAACTGGAGATAGATGACCTGCGTGTCGCCGCCGTTGTCGAGAGGCGAATCGAGATGCGCCACGAGCGCCTTGATGCGCAGGCGCTGCGACTTCTCGCCGCCGATGAGCACGCTGTTGGAACGGTCGTCGGCGATCACACGCGAGGGTTGCGCGGCGCCGCCGCCTTCCGCCTGCGCGGCCTGCTGGAAGAACGTGTTGACCACGCGCACCACTTCGCTGGAGGAGGCGTGTTCGAGACGCACGATGTCGACGTCGGTATCGCCCTGCTGATCGATGCGCTTGATGATGCGCATGATGCGGTTCACGTTGTTGGAGCGGTCCGACAGGATGAGGATGTTGCCGTTGGGGTAGGCCGCGAGATGCGCCTGCTGCGCCATGAGCGGGCGCAGGATCGGCACGAGCTGCGCGGCGTTCACGTTCTCCACCGCGATCACCTGCGTGACCAGCTCTTCCGAGCCGGCCCGGATCGCATCGGGCAGATCGCGGTTCGGGAACTGCCGGGCGTTCGCATCCGGGAGGATCTTGATGATGCCGCCGGACTCCACGGCGATGAACTGGTGCACCTGGAGCAGCGCGAGGAAGGCTTCGTAGAACGCGTCCGGCGTCATCGGCGTCTGCGAGAGCATCGTGACCTGGGCGCGCACGCGCGCGTCCGGGATGATGGTCTTGCCGGTGGCGGCCGCCACGGCCTCGATGACCTGGCCGATCTCGGCATCCTTGAAGTTAGGCGTGATCCTCTGCCCATTGTTGCTCTGGGCGCTGACCACACCGGGATTGGAGAAGGCGAGGAGCGCGGCCACGAGCCCCGCGAGGAAGGAAGGCGTTTTCAATCGGAGTACCTTGTAGTTATTCGTTCCCGGGGTTCGGCGACGCCGCACCCTGGTCCACGGGCCCTTGCTCCATGGGAATATTGCCATCGGCGCCGGACTGCAGTTGGGCGGCTTCATTGGCGATCTGCGCTATGTTCAGGACCAGATCCTGCTGCCGGCCGTTCCGCGTGACGGTGACGCGCGCATCGGTGGAGGAGCTCAGGGTGTTGAAGATCTCCTGCGCGCGGTCCTTGTCATCCAGCGGCGTGCCGTTGATGGCCGTCACGAGATCGCCCGGGCGTAGGCCCATTCTTGCAAAGGCCTGGCGGTTGGAGCCCGGATAAACCCGGAAGCCGCGCATCTTGCCGCCCGCGAACACCGGTTGCGGGCGCATCACCTGCCCGATCATGCCGGGGTCTTCGCTGACCAGGCGACGCATGCGCTCGACCATGGCTTCATTGGATTCCGCCGCGGCGGGTGGCGGTGGGCCGGCCGCTGCCATGGGCGCGGGTCCGCCGGTGCGCCGGGGGAGATAGAGCGACTCGAGCGCGCCGGAGCGGTCGATGATCGCGCGATCGTTGTAGACCGAGTGGAGCTGGGCGCCGCCCGGGACCTGTTGTCCCACCGCGATCACCTTCGCTGCCTGGGCGCTTTCTCCAATGATGGCCATACCTTCCTTGGGGTCGTCCGTCGCCAGCAGTCCTGCCAGCACCAACGGCATGCTCGTGGCCGGCGCGTTCGCCGCGTCACCCGCGGTGGCCTGCACCGCCGCATTGCCGAACAAATGGGAATTCACCAGCGTGCCGATGTCCAGTGGCGGGGCGGGTGTCATGGGCGCGGCGGCCGGTGCGGCCTGTCGCGTCCGGCTCGTGAGGCTCACGACGATCAGGGCGAGCTGCGCGGCGACGGCCAGGGCGAGTACGAACGTGAGGATCTGGGGCCCGCGGGCCAATAACGCGGAGCGCCAGTCGGCTCCGACGCCCGGGCCCGAATTCCAGAGTTTTGCCGTCATTTCCATGATGATACGTTTCGCTCTGCGACTGCCTCAAGCGCTTGTTTTGACACGTACTTGTCTTGTCATTCTTCGAGCCCTATAAAGACCGTCAATGCCCACTCCTGAATCCGATCGCCCCGAGCACGGTGGCGCGGGCCTCGCAGTCGAAGAAGCCGAGCCCAAGACGAAGCAGCCGCCCTTATATCAGGTGGTGCTGCTCAACGACGATTACACCCCGATGGAGTTCGTCGTCGACGTCCTGGAAAAGTTCTTCCGCATGGACCGCACAACTGCGACGCGCGTCATGCTCGAGGTACATACCCAGGGTAAAGGCATCTGCGGTGTGTTCACATTTGAAATAGCGGAAACCAAGGTCGCACTCGTGACCTCCTACGCGCGGGACCATCATCACCCGCTGATGTGTACGTTGGAGGAAGCCTGAGCACCGTTCTCTCGTCGGCCCTGCTTGTAACGGACCAGAGGTTCTAAAGGTGTTATCGCAAGAGCTCGAATTCTGTCTCAACGACGCCTTCGCCAAGGCGCGTGAAGCTCGCCATGAATTCCTCACGGTCGAGCATCTGTTGTTGTCCATCCTCGACACCCCCAAGGTGCGCGAGATCCTGCGTGCCTGTGGCGCGGATCTGGCCAAACTCAAGGAGTCGCTCAACGAGCACCTGGACCGCACGACGCCGCGGCTGCCGAACGACGAAGACCGCGAGGTCCAGCCGACGCTGGGCTTCCAGCGTGTGCTGCAGCGGGCCGTGTTCCATGTCCAGTCTTCCGGCAAGAAGGAAGTGGGCGTGGCCAACGTGCTCATCGCGATCTTCAGCGAGAAGCAGAGCCATGCGGTGCATCTGCTGAACCGCGCCGAGGTCACGCGTCTCGACGTCGTGAATTTCGTCTCCCACGGCCTCTCGAAGATCGCCGAAGAGAAGACGACGAAGGAAGAGACCGCCGAGGGGGACCGTGGCGAAGAGGGCGGCAGTGCGCTCGACAAATACACCACGAACC
>JBKPPO010000331.1:0-20785 GCA_046733635.1 Pseudomonadota bacterium
CTCGAGCAGATCGCCAAGCATGGAGGCTTTTCGCTCACGCTGGATTGCAAGGGCGATCTGGAAATCGACGAGCACCACACCGTCGAGGACTGCGCGCTCGCGCTCGGAGAGGCGCTGCGCAATGCCCTGGGCGACAAGGTCGGCATCGCGCGCTACGGCTTCGTGCTGCCCATGGACGAGGCGCAGGTGCGCGTCGCCATCGACCTGTCCGGCCGGGCTTATGGTGTATTCGAAGGCAGGTTCAATCGCGAAGCCGTCGGCGGACTGCCGACCGAACTGGTGCCACACTTCTTCAAGTCACTGGCCGAGGCGCTCAAGGCGGCGGTCCATGTCACCATCACGGGTGAGAACACGCACCACATGATCGAAGCCTGCTTCAAGGGTACCGGCCGCGCGCTGCGCCAGGCGTTCCGCCGCGAAGGCGATGAACTGCCCTCAACGAAGGGGATGCTGTGAGCACCGTCGCGATCATCGACAGCGGCGGAGCCAACATCGCCTCGCTGCGCGCGGCGCTCCAGCGCCTGGGCGCGGATTCGGTGGTGACCACCGATCATGGGGTCATCCAGCGCGCTCCGCGCGTGTTGTTGCCCGGCGTGGGTTCGGCTCATAACGCCATGGCGCGTCTGCGGGCTTCCGGCCTGGACCAGCTCATTCCGACGCTCAAGCAACCGTTGCTAGGCATCTGCCTGGGCATGCAGTTGCTGTTCGACCGGTCCGACGAAGGCCCGGCCAATTGTCTGGGCGTGATCCGCGGCTCGATCGGCAAACTGCAATCCGAGCCCGGCAGGCCCGTGCCCCACATGGGCTGGAACCAGATGACGATGGTTCGCGACGATCCGTTGCTCGAGGGGGTCACCAGCCTCGACCACGTGTACTTCGTGCACAGCTTCGCTGCGCCCACCTCGAGCGCGACCGTGGCCATCACCGACTACGGCATCGCGCTCACCGCCGTGGCGCGCCGTGACAACTTCTGCGGCACGCAATTCCATCCGGAGCGATCCGGTCCCGTGGGTGCGCGCATCCTCGCCAACTTTCTCAAGGAAGCGGCCTGAACATGATCCTGATTCCTTCCATCGACCTGCGTAATGGCCGTTGCGTGCGCCTGCTCAAGGGCAACTTCGACCAGGAGACGCGTTACGACCTCGAGCCGCACGAGCTGCTGCAGCGATACCGCGCCTTGGGCGCCACCTGGCTGCACGTCGTGGACCTCGACGGCGCCAAGGATGGCAAGCTCGCGAATCGCAGCGTCATCATCCGTCTCGCGTCGCAGAAAGCGCTCAATGTGCAGGTGGGTGGCGGCGTGCGCTCCACGGCCGTGGTCGACGACCTGCTGCGCAACGGCATCGATCGCGTCATCGTCGGCAGCGCCGCGGTGGAGAATCCCGCCGAGGTCCAGGGATGGCTCAAGCGATACGGCGCCGAGAAGATCGGGCTCGCCTTCGACATCCGCCACGTCGACGGCGTGCCGCGCGTGCTCACGCGCGGCTGGACGCAGGAGTCTAAGCTCACGTTGTGGGAAGCCATCGACTCCTATCTACCGCACGGACTCAAGCACGTGTTGTGCACGGATGCGGAGCTCGACGGCGCCATGCAGGGTCCGGCTGCAGGCCTTTACGCGGATTTCGTGAAGCGGTATCCGCAGATCCAGTTGCAGGCCTCCGGTGGCGTGCGCAGCGCTGCCGATCTGCATGCGCTTGCCGCCCTGGGCAGCGCCGCCGCGATCAGCGGCAAGGCCCTGCTGGAAGAAGCCATCAAACCTTCGGAGTTAGTGCCATTCTTGCCAAACGCATAATCCCCTGCCTGGACGTCCGCGACGGCCAGGTGGTGAAAGGCATCCGCTTCCGCGATCACCAGATCGTGGGCGACATCCTCGCTCTCGCCGAACGCTATCGGAACGAAGGCGCGGACGAAGTGGTGTTCTACGACATCACCGCGAGCCCCGAAGGCCGCAGCGTCGATCGCGCCTGGGTGCGGCGGGTGGCGCAGGTGCTCGACATCCCGTTCTGCGTGGCGGGCGGCATCCGCTCGGTGGAAGACGCCGAGGCCATCCTCAACGAGGGCGCCGAGAAGGTGTCGATCAACACACCGGCCATCGCCAATCCCAGCCTCATCGATCAACTCGCATCACGCTTCGGCTCGCAGTGTGTGGTCATCGGCATCGACAGCGCGACCGCGGGCGATGGTTACAAGGTGTTCCAGTTCACCGGCGACCCGAATCGCACGCAGAACTCGGGCCGCGACACGCTCTCCTGGGTGAAGGAAGTGCAGGACCGCGGCGCCGGTGAGATCGTGCTCAACTGCATGAGCAGCGACGGCGTGCGCCGAGGCTACGACGTCGCCCAACTCAAGGCCGTGCGGGAGATCTGCGAGGTGCCACTGGTCGCCTCCGGCGGCGCCGGCGCTGCCGAGCATTTCATCAACGTGTTCGAAGATGCGAAGGTGGATGCAGCGCTGGCCGCAAGCGTGTTCCACTCGGGCAACATCCTCATTCCCGATCTCAAGACCACGTTGGCCGCGGCTGGCGTCGAGGTGCGGTTGTGAGCGTCGACATCGGCAAGGTGGATTTCGCCAAGGGCGATGGACTCGTGCCCGCCATCGTGCAGGACGCCGATACCGGCGCCGTGCTCATGATGGCGTACATGAATCGCGAGGCGCTGGAAGAGACGGTGAAGCGGCGCCGCGCAGTCTTCTATTCACGCAGCAAGCAACGGCTGTGGGAAAAAGGCGAAACCACGGGGCACACGCTGGATGTAGTCGATGTTGCGATCGATTGCGACGCCGACACCTTGCTGGTGACCGCGCGGCCCCGCGGCCCCGCCTGTCACAACGGCACGCTTACCTGCTGGGGGGACGAGTTCCGATCCGCGACCGGCTCGATCGCGTTCCTCGCGAAGCTGGAAGCCGTGATCGCTCAACGCGCCACGGAGAAGCCAGACGCCAGCTATACCGCCAAACTTCTCGCCAAGGGGATCAACAAGGTGGCGCAGAAGGTCGGGGAGGAAGGTGTTGAAACCGCGCTCGCCGGTGTCAACGAGCCGGATGACAAGCTGATTGGAGAGTCTGCGGATTTGTTGTTCCACCTTCTCGTGTTGCTGCGTGCGCGAGAGGTACCGCTCGCTGCGGTCATCCAGGAACTAGACAAGCGCCACCGGAAGTAGACAGGCGCCGACGGCTCGCTGGCGGCAATTTCTGATCAAACCAAGCTCGGGCGACCGTCAGCGCGTCGATTCAGCGCATTCGCTTGAGCCGAGCCAATCGCACGAGCAAGCTGAATGCCTGCGCCAAGCCGGCTTTGGGTATGACTTCGCCGCGCCGCCGCGACTCACCACTGATGGTGACATCGAGTGTCCACCGGACCGGCCGCCGTGCCTCACACTTCAGAATGCGGCCGAGCCGAGCGGCAGTGTCGCGACCGAGTATCTCCACGGACTTGCCGGCGGCGAAGGCGATAACTGGAGTCGTTTCCACGTGACGCCCCAGCATGTCGACCTGGACGATCCCCGGCAATCGTGTGCCGTCATCCAGCTCGTACGATGCTCCGACGAGGTAGCTGGCGTTGTCACCCTGCTCCGGTGGCGCCGCTTGTCCCACGACATACGACTCGTCGGCGTCGGGTAACTCTCCTGGCTGCACGAAGCGCCAGACTGGGCGGTCAATGAGATCTTGTTCAGTGAGCGACGAAGCTGGCTTGCCGGTTGATGGCATCTGAAGCCTAGCGGTTGAGTTGAGCGGCGCGCACGCCGACGTCTGAGCTTGGCACTTTATCCTTCACGCGTCCGCTCCAACGAGGTGTTAGGCGGCATGCTGCTTGAATCTCGTGATGAGCTCATCGAATGCGTCAGTACGCTCCGAGAAGAACCCGACCTTTGGCTTCACACCGTGCCTCTCAAGTGCCCGAGCGTTGAGATGAATTTTGACACCATCGGCGAGCGCAACTGTGGCGCGGAACCTTGCGGTCCCAAGATTAACGAACTCATGCTCAGCAACGGAAGTGACATCGCTCCAGCGATAGCGGGCACCGCGATAGTTGAACCCACTATCGTCTACCGCTACCACGGGACGAAAGAACATCCCGAGGTGGCGATGGCCGTAGATCGTCGGGCCGATGGTGTCGCTACCGCTGGCCACGACGCCTAACTATAAGTAGACAGCAGAAATGACGCTGTCTTCTACACGTGAAGTGATGGATAACATGATGGTGCCCAACTAAGTCCTTGATCCGACTTCACCACGCGTCATCTAACTGGTCAACGCCAGTTTCGCGATCCCCTCACGCCGTCCCGTCCACCAAGGCGACCCATCCTGAGCCGCTGAAAACTTATGTCGCACCCGTCGACATTCCCGCGACTCCGATCAAGAATGCCCACCCACCCCACTCCAGCGCCCCGAAGCGCCGGGAGCCACGATGACGCGCCGTATCCTGTTGCCCATCGTCTCCATCGCCGCGGGCGCACTAGCGATCAGCAATCTCCTGCTGTGGCAGGACCTGCAAGCAGAGCGGCAGCACGCGGATGCACTCACCGCGCAACTCGCCGCGAGGCGCACGATCGAGGCATCCCCGAAAAGCCCGCAGCGGGAAGCCAACCCAACCCCTTCCACGACACCAGTTGAATCGGTGGCCGCCTCCACGCCACCTCCTCCGCCGCTTCAAGAGGCTCATGCCGCACACTTGACTCGCGAAGCTCAAATGGCGCGCGAAGCGGCGATGGCACAAAGACAATCCCGCCAGGATCGTCTGATGGCTGACCCCAGGTACCGCGAAGAGCTTCGCCGGCAGCTTCGCCTCGGTCTCAACGTCTATCGCAATGGGGCCATCGGCCTCGCCGGCATGACGGAGGCGGAAGCCGATGCAGCGCTGGATTTATGGGCCGAGCGCGACAGCGAAAGGCGCATGAGGACCATGGAAGAAGCGCGTGCTCTCGGCGGCCTCACCCATCCTCTCATCCGCTCAACTCGACCGGCTCGACGCGATGTACGAACGCGAGATCGAAAGCCGGCGCTCGCGGCTGCGCATCACCGAGCTCCAGCAGAAGATCATGGCGCCGGACCCCTCCGGCGCCCCCAACTAGATCAGCAGCTCTTCCGCCGGCTCGCGCAGGTTGTACCGCGACGCCATCGCACGCCCATAAGCACCCGCGGTCGCGATCAGCAGCACATCTCCCGACTGACACTCCGGCAGCAACCGGTCGTGCCCCAGGAAATCCGAGCTCTCACAGATCGGCCCGACCACATTCGCTTGCAAGTTCGCCGGTTCGCCGTAGCGCGTGAGGTTCACGATGTCGTGATGCGCGCCGTACAGGGCCGGACGGATCAGCGAGTTCATGCCCGTCGCCACGCCCACGTAGCGGATACCGCTCTTCACCTTGGTCTGCGTGACACGCGCCAGCAACACACCCGCGTTCGCGACCAGGAATCGGCCCGGCTCCACCCACAAAGTGACGTCCGGCACCGCCGCCTTCACCTTGGCGAGAGCCTCGTCGAGCTTGGACACGTCGAGCGTCTTGCCTTCGACGCGATCCGGCACACCGAGGCCGCCGCCCACGTCCATGTATTTCACGTCGGGGAAGCGCTTGGCGAGCCCCGCGAGCACGGAACCCACCTGCGTCCAGTTCTCGACATCGAATACGCCGCTGCCGGCATGCGCATGCAGGCCGACGATCTTCACGCCACCCTGCTTCGCGAGCCGCGCGACTTCGTCCAGCTCTTCCACGGGAATGCCGAACTTGGACTGCGCGCCGGCCGTCTTCACGTGATGGTGATGACCGCGGCCGATGCCCGTGTCGATGCGCAGGAACACGTTCTGGCCTTTGAAGGCATCGAGCCAGTGCTGCAGCACGAACAGGTTGTCGATGGTGACATGCACGCCGAGGTTGAGCGCAGCCTCATACTCCTCGCGCGGCGCGAAGTTGGGCGTGAACAGGATCTTGTCGGCGGCGATGCCCGGCACGGCCTTGCGCACGTGCTCGATCTCCGCCAACGAGACGGCATCGAAACCCATGCCGGCGGCGGCAACGGTGCGCAGCACATCGGGATGCGGATTGGCCTTGAGCGCATACAGCGCCTGACCCACGGACTTGATTCCCGCGATGGCCTTGGCAGCCGCGGCCACCTGGCTCAGGTCGTAGACGTAGGCAGAGTCGCGCTTGTCGAGCGCGCCTAACAACTGATCGCGCTTGCCGGCCCACCAGGGCTGCGCACGAGCCGCCACGGCTTCGGGTTTGGCGAACAACTGCTCCCAGGTGGGACCCATGTGGGTATCGCCCGGCAGCGGCCGGATCAGCAGTTCATGCAACTGTTCGACGAGACGATCGCACTGGTTCTCGTCCACGACGAACGTGAAGTTGAGATCGTTCGCAGCCTGGCTGACGAGATAGACCTTCTGTTCCTCGAACAGCGCGAACGCATCGCCTAACTTGTGCAGGATGGCGCGAATGTTGCGGCCGACGAGCGAGACGCTCGCGCACGGACCGATGACACGCACGTTCGAGAGTTTGCCGAGATCGCGGGTGAGCTTGCCCAGCAACTCACCGTCGAGCGTGTTCGCCGCGGGGTCCAGCGACACGGTGACGTTGGTCTCGGACGTGGAGACCAGGTCCACGGACATGCCGTGTTCCTTGAAGATGGCGAATACGTCGGCGAGGAAACCGACCTGGTGCCACATGCCGGGACTATCCAGCGAGATCAGCGTGATTCCCTTGCGGTTGGCCACGGCCTTCACCTGCGCGGAGCCGTCGCCCACGTCGCCGGTGATGAGCGTGCCTTCGAGATCCGGTGTCTGCGTGGCGTACACGTAGAGCGGGATCTGGTACTGGCGCGCGGGCAGCAGGCAGCGCGGATGCAGCACCTTGGCGCCGCTCGTCGCGATCTCCTGGGCCTCGTCGTAATGCGCCTTGCGGATCAGTCGCGCGCTGGGCGTCGCGCGCGGATTCGCGCTGAACATGCCGGGCACGTCGGTCCAGATCTCGATCGCATGCGCACGGATCTTGGCGCCAAGATAAGAAGCCGAGGTGTCCGAGCCGCCGCGGCCCAGCAGGCAGGTGTTGCCTTCGCTATCGCGCGCGATGAAGCCCTGCGTGATCACCACAGGCGTGGACGCGTCCAGCTTCTTCTCGAGTGCGGCATCGGGCGCGAACGAACAGGTGGCCGAGAGCACCGAGGCCTTGGCCGACGCGCCGCGATCTTCCGCGGCGAGCATGTCGCGCGCGTCCATCCACGTGACGTCGATGCCTTCTTTCTTGAGGAAGCGTGAGCCGATCTCGGTGGCCATGAGCTCGCCGTTCGACATCACGCGCGCACGCGTGCGATCGGAGAGCTCGCGCACCAGCGCGATGCCATTGGCCGTCTGGCGCAGCTCATCGAAATATCCCTGGAGCTGCGGACTGACGTCCAGACCGAGCTCGGTAGTCAGCAGCCGGTGACGGTCTTCGATGGCTTTCAACGCTTCGTCGGGTTTGCCGGCTTCGGCTGCGACGAGCAGCTTCTCCAGCATGTCGGTGATCTTGGTGACGGCCGAATGCACGACCAGCACGCGATGACCGGCGGCGACACGGCGCTTCACGATCAGCGCGATGTTCTTCCAGTTGACGAGCGTGGAGACGCTGGTGCCGCCGAACTTGACGACAACCCAGCCAGAAGCGGAGCGCGAAGACATGCGAATTCCCCGTCGCGCCGTCGCGCGACACTCACTGTTTGAAACTGCTTGAAAAGGAAACGGGCTCGGGCCCTATTCCTCGTCGTCGAACGATTCCTTCAGATCTTTCTCGAGCCGGCGGTCGGCGAGAACTTCTTCCAGACGGCTCCAGGCGGCTTTACCGCGTTTGGGCGCTCCCGGATTCGGACGTGCACGGCGCTCGACCTTGTCGAGCATTTGGTCATAGACCGTGTTGTCTTCAGCCTCGGCCAGGAACTCTTCGTCTAAATCGAAGCTTTCGTTATCCCGTTCGGACATCGTGATTTTTCTGCCAGAAAGACTTTAGAAACAGTGAGTTGCGACCCCGGAGGGGCTGCAATGAGGCTGCGAACTATAGCCGATTGGCGCGGGCTTTCAACTGCGCCGGAATTGGGCAGCCGAGCCCCCGGGAACCGCCGAAATGGGGGTTCCCACCCCGAGGCTCAAGCCCTGGGCCGCGCTTCCACGCGCCCGGGCGACCTCCAGGACCTCGAAGGAGTTGATGAGACCCAGGTAGTCCCCCTTCTCGGACTCGCCATACGTGCGTTTCAGCGGCAGCGAGAGGCCGGCCACGTACACGGTGGGGTGATCGAGCGCCATGACGGCGCTGGCTTCGATGTTCGAGATGAGGTTTCCGAACCGGTCGGTCGCGACGATGACGCCTTCCACGCCGCCATCCGCCCGTGCCCGGGTCGCAGGCCACGGCTCCATGTTCAACGATTTCACCTCGTCGCCCAGATCGGCGGGGTCGCAACGGCCGGCCGCGAGCTCCGCCGCGAGCGGCGCGAATATGTCACGGCCATGGAACGTGGCGCTGATGTCGCTGACGCCGTACTGAACCAGCCTCGTGGGGTTGATGCGGATGATCCGATCGACGTGACCTCGGGCCGCCAGCGGCGCTAACAAACCATTGTCGGGCGCGATGATGGCCTGACCCGCGGCGAGCACGACCAGCAGATCGCGCGGTGTTCCCACGCCGGGATCGATGACGGCCACGTGCAACGTGCCCGGCGCGAAGTAACGGATCGCTCGCGACATCCAGAAGCCCGCCTCGACGGGCTGGAAGGCGCTGACTTCATGCGCCATGTCGACGAAACGCAGATGCGGCGCGCGCGCCAGCATCACACCTTTCATGATTCCGACGAACGGCTCGCGCCAGCCGAAATCCGTCGTCAGCGTGATGAGGCCATTGGCGCGAAATCCCGTAGGAAAATCTGACATTCGATTACCCCGCGACCGTAAACTCCGCGACCATGTCGCGAACGCCAGATGCTAAACGCACGCCGGTCTCCACCGCCACACTCCTTCTCTTATGCGCCTGCTTCATCCTCAGTGGCATCGCGGCGCTCATCTATCAGACCGCCTGGACGCGACAGTTCGCGATCGTCTTCGGCACGTCGGAACTCGCCGTGGCGACGGTGCTCGCGGCATACATGGGTGGTTTGGCGCTGGGTGCCTGGCTCGCGGAGAGGCTGTTGCCCAAGGTCACCCGCCCCGTGCTCACTTATGCGCTGCTGGAGATCGGCATCGCCGCGGGCGCGATCTTCGCCGTCCCGGCGCTGCTGTCCTTGGCCAATGTTTCCCTGCAGACCTTCTTCGGTGACCAGCCCGCTCCGCCAGACAGCGACCACGCCGCCACCAGTCTCTTCTATCTGCTGAGCGCGTTCATCGCGCTGGCCCTGCCCACCACCCTGATGGGCGCGACGCTGCCCATGCTGGCGCGCTATGCCATCTCGGAAGAAGCCCAGATCGGCAGGCGCATCGGCTTGCTGTACGCGATGAACACCGCGGGCGCGGTGATCGGCGCATTGCTCACTGCATTCGCCTTGCTGCCCGAGCTCGGGCTCTCGCGCACGATCTGGGTAGCAGCCGCACTCAATGGCTTCGTGTTCCTGCTGGCGATCATGCTGGCGAAACGGGTAGCGCCGCCGCCAGCACCCAAGGGCTACTCACTGGGCCCCGACGAACCTTTGCCCGGCGAAACGAGACGTTCGGCGGAGCCCGCAATTCCCGCGCGGCCGCGCACGCCGATCTTCGCGGCCCTGCCTTCCACCGGCTGGGTCCTGCCATTGATGTTGCTGGCCGGCGCGGTGGCCTTCTACCAGGAAGTCCTCTGGGCCCGCATGTTGTCGCACGTGGTCGGCAGCAGCATCTATGCGTTCGGCGTCATGGTCGCGAGTTTCCTCACGGGCATCGCGCTGGGCGGCGGCATCGGCGCGGCGCTGGCGCGGGACCGCGCCAAGGCGGCACAGGCCTTGGCCGTGGCACTGGTCGTGGCGGCGGCAGCCGCGGCCACTGCCTATCTACTTCTCGAAACCCTGCTGCCGTCGCAGGCCGGCCTCCTGCAGAACACGCAGGCCGTGCTCGGCATCCGGGTGCCGCTCAATGCGTTGTTCTCCGGCCTGTTGCTGCTGCCCATGACCATCGCCATCGGCATGACCTATCCACTTGCCGTGCTCGTCCTGGCGCGCGACGCAGACGACGCCGCTCCGGCCAGCGCCCGCGTGTATTCGTGGAACACGGTCGGCGCCATCCTGGGTTCGCTGGCCGCGGGCTTCGTATTGATCCCCGCGCTCCAGTACGAAGGCGCCGTGCGTGTGGCCGTGTGCGCAAGCGCCTTGCTGGGCATCGCCGCCGTATGGGTGCTGGTGCCGGTCAACCGCGCGTTCGCGGCGGCCGTTTCGGTGATCGCGGTCGCCGGCTGCCTGCTGTTCCAGCCGAAGCCTCCGATGCAACTGCTGGTCACCTCGCCGCTCAACGTCGGCGACAAGGCGCGCGTCCTGCACTACGACGTGGGTCGGAGCGCGAGCGTCGTCGTACTGTCACAGGAAGGTGGACTCGCGCTTCGCACCAATGGTTTACCCGAAGCGCTCATGGAGTCTCCGGGCTCACTGCAGCGATTCAGCGGCGAATACTGGCTGTCGCCTCTCGCCGTGCTGGCGCGCCCGGAAGCGCGCGAGATGCTCATCGTCGGATTCGGCGGCGGCGTGGTGGTCGAAGCCGTGCCGCCCTCCGTGCAGCGCATCGACGTGATCGAGCTCGAGCCCGAGGTCATCGAGGCCAACCGCGTCACGGCGCATTTGCGCAAGCGGAACCCGCTCGCCGATCCGCGCGTGAACATCATCGTGAACGACGCTCGCGGCGCGCTGCGGCTGACGCGTAAACGGTACGACGCCATCGTCTCCCAGCCCTCGCATCCCTGGACGGCGGGCGCCTCGCATCTCTACACGCGCGAATTCATGCAGATGGCGCGCGATCACCTGAATCCCGGCGGCGTGTTCGTGCAGTGGATGAACGTGATCTTCATGGACGAGTCGCTGATGCGCTCGCTCACCGCGACGCTGCTGTCGGTCTATCCCGAGGTCCGTGTCTATCGCCCGGACCCGAACACCGTCGTGTTCCTCGCGAGCGATCAACCCATGCCGGTGGAGCAACGCGTCGCGCAGACGGGGCTGCCGCTTCGTCTCGCGCCACTGCACTACGCGCGCTTCGGCATCAACACCACAGAGGACCTCGTCAGCGCGCTGGTCCTCGAGACGGATGGCGCCCGGCGGCTGGCGTCGGGTTCTCCCCTGATCACCGACGACGACAATCGCATCGCCACGTCGAACGTCTTCGAGAAGGGCCGCGGCATGACGGGCGATTCCAGCGGTCGATTGCTCGCGCCGCTCGATCCCATGCAGCGCGCGGACTCGCTGGTGTATCAGCAGCTCGCGGGGAGCCTCTCGTTCCCGTATCTCGCCAGGCGCAACGGACTGTTCGTGATGCTCGATGCCAGTCTCACGGACCGCCTCGCGCGAAGCTCGCAGATTCTCGGCCCCGGGCCCGCGGGCGAATACGTACGCGCTCATTACTACCGTACGGTCCGCCAGGTCAGCCGTTCGCTCGAGCTGCTGCGACTCGCCATCGATGAACACCCCGCGGATGACTCGCTGCGGACCGAATATCTGCGCGACTCGTTTCCCGCACTGGCCAACGATGCCGCGCCGCCCGAGATCGCGGATCTCGCCAAGGGCCTGCAGCCTGAATCGGCGGTCGTCCTCACGGCCGCGCGTCATGCGGTGAAGAACCAGTGGCGAGAGGTCGCGTTGCTGGACGATCAGCTCGGCCAGCTTCCCTGGACGGCAGCCTGGTATCCCGAAGCGCTGGAGCTGCGAGTGAACTGGCGCCTGCGAGTGACGTCCGAAGACCGGAAGCGTTTCGCCGAAGAGGCGCTGGTGATGCTGGATCGAATCGCCATCATGAATCCCACGCTCGCCATCTTCGGCCTGCGCACACGAGCCGGCTTCGCGGCCGAGAGACCGGATGTGGTCGTGGAATCCCTGTCCAACTACGCGCGGCTGGGCATCGGAATGATCCGCGCCGGAGCGCAGGCGCCCGACTCCCTGCGGGCCGAAGCCAAGGCGCTGCTCGACATCCTCGAGACCGTATCCCGACAGAACAAGGTGGACGCCGCGCGCGTGGCCGAGGTGCGCGCAGAGATCGCGCGGCTGCTGCCGAACTAGCTACCGGACCGTGGGCGCCTGTACCGGCGGCCCGGGCGCCGGCGTCACGGGTGGCACGGTCTCCGGCGCCGGGGCGGGCGACGGTACCGCGCCGGGCGGCAGATCGGCCGGATCGATCTCGAGACCCACCATCTGCGGCATGCCGTCGGCTTTCTTGAGCGTCTCGAGCACCAGGTCCCAATGGATCGCGGCGGGCGTCTCGCCAAGCGCGGCGTTCGCGAGCGCGTAGAAACCTTCGAGGTCGATCTCCGCCCGCTGCCCTTCGGCATCCACCGGCGGATGAACTTCGAGCCACACCTGGCCGTCGACGCGCGCCACCTTCACGGGTTCGTTGATGAGCCACACCGGCGTGTTCACCGGCACGAGCGGGAACAAGGCCTCGATGTCTTCCGGATACATGCGGATGCATCCATGCGTGATCGCCATGCCCACCGCGATGGGATTGTTGGTGCCATGAATCAGATAGGCGCCCGGCGTGATCGCGAGCCGCATGGCGTAGAGGCCCAGCGGATTGTCGGGCCCCGACTTCACGACTTTGGGTAGCGGATCGCCGCGCTCGGCGTGTTCCTTGCGCACCGATTCAGGCGGCGTCCACGTGGGGTTCTTGCGCTTGTCGACGATGCGCGTCTTGCCGAGTGGCGTGTTCCAGTCCATCTTGCCGATGCTCACCGGGAACGTGACCACCTGCGGCACCTCGCCCTTCTTCGGCTTCAGGTAATAGTAGAGGCGATGCTCCGGTAGATTGACGACGATGCCCTCTCGGGCGGTCTGCGGCAGCAGCCGCTGATTGGGGATGAGCACGGAAGTGCCCTCGCCCGGCAGCCACACATCGACACCCGGGTTCGCCTTCTGGATCTCTTCGTAACCCAGGCTGTAGCGGCGCGCGAGATCCGGCAGCGTGTCCTCGCCATGCGTGGTGATCGTCTCCAGCTCGCCGAACATCAACGCATCGGGACTCGACAACGGGTACTGCGTGGCGAGCGTCAGCGGCGACGCCAATGCCAACGCGCAAACCTGAAAGCCGATCGCCGCCCGGAACTTCAATCGCATCGAAACACCTGAAAAACCTCGTGTGGACACAGTCTTGCACAAATCTCTACACTCGGCCGCCGTGAATGACGAACAACTCGCGTATCTACGCCATTCGGTCCGCACGATCGCGGATTACCCCAAACCCGGAATCCAGTTCCGTGACATCACCACGCTGCTTCGGGACCGGCGCGCCTTCGAGCTGACGATCGATGCGCTGAGTGAGCCCTGGGTCGCGGCCGGCATCGACAAGGTCGCAGGCATCGAGGCCCGGGGCTTCATCCTCGGCGGCGCGGTCGCGCATCGGCTCAAGTGCGGGTTCGTTCCCATCCGCAAGCGCGGCAAGCTCCCACACGAAACCGTGCGCGTGGCGTATTCGCTGGAATACGGCGTCGACGAGATGGAGATGCACAAAGACGCCATCGAGCGCGGCGAGAAGGTACTGCTGCTCGATGACCTCATCGCCACGGGCGGCACCGCCACCGCCGCCGGCCAACTGCTGCGGTCGGAAGGCGCCGACCTCGTCTCCGCGGCATTCGTGATCGACCTGCCCGTGCTCGGCGGCGCGGCGCGCCTGCGTGCGGCCGGCATCCCGGTGCAGTCCGTGCTGACCTTCTGACATCCATGCCACGCGCCATCGTGCTGGTCGCCGGCGCCTGGCATGGCGCGTGGTGCTGGTACCGGCTGGCGCCGCTGCTCGAGTCGCGTGGCTTCCGCGTTCTCTCGCCCGAGCTCGCAGCGACCGGAGACGATCTCACCCCGCCCAGGTCCATCAAGCTCGAAACCTGGGCACGGCAGATCGTCGATGTCGTGATGGCCGAATCGATGCCCCCGTTGCTCGTCGGACACAGTCGCGCCGGGGCCATCCTCAGCCGCGTCGCGGAACTGGCGCCCGAACGCATCGGCAGGCTGGTGTACATGGCGGCCTATCTACTTCGGGCGGGCGCGAGCGTGGCCGAAACGGCGCGCGCCGACGCGGATTCGCTGATCGCCGCCAACATGATCCCGGCCGACACCGGAGTCACCTGCACGCTCGAGCCGGCCATCGCCCGGCAGGCCTTCTATGGCGATTGCGAGGCTCGGGAAGCCGCGGCCGCACTGTCACGGCTGCGGCCCGAACCGCTGCGGCCACTGGTGACCCCGCTGCGCATCTCCGCGGAGAACTTCGGCCGTGTGCCGCGCGCCTATGTGGAATGCACGCGCGATCGAACCATCAGCCTCGCGGCGCAGCGCGAGATGCAGGCGGACTGGCCCTGCGAACCCGTGCTCACGCTGGACTCCGACCACTCGCCTTTCCTCTCGCACCCCGAGCCGCTGGCGCGGTGGTTAGGCGGGCTGTGAGCGGATGTTGATCTCGATCTGGATGCCGTCCGGGTCGAACACGAACAATTGACGCAGCGGCTTGCCCGGGACCTGCGTGACCCGATATTTCACGCCGTGTTTTTCGAACCGGCCGACCAGTTCGTCGAAATCCGTGGCCGCGAACGCGATGTGATCGACGCTGCCGCTGCCGTGATCGACGGGGTCCGCCGGATTGGCCGCGGTGCGCGAGGTCTCGTCGTAGCTCGCACGCTCGGCCACATGGATGCAGGCCACGTCGCCGGCATAGATCCACAGGCCCTTGAACCGGAACGGCGGCCGTTCGCCGTCGCGCAGTCCCAGCACGTCGCAGTAGAAGGCGCGGGTCTTTTCCAGGTCCTTCGCCAGCACCATGAAGTGCTGCATGTGGGTGATGGGCATTGTTATCTCGGTGGCTCGTAGGTGCCTTTTCCGGCCTTGCCCAGCACTTCCAGGCACTTCTCGAGTGTTTCCTCGAATGGCGCGGGAAGCGCGCGGATCTCTCCGTTCTTGAGGAAGCGCCACTCGGGCGGATACACCCAGTTGGCGACCGGCTGCGCCCACAAGCCTAACTTCTGATCGCGCGCCGCGGCTTCGATCTCGCAGAAGCGTGCATCGCGCATGTATCGCCGGTAGGCCCAGGCGTGACCCTGCGCCAGCAGCCATTCGTTCACGTTGACCCGACGGCCGTCCGTCACCACCCAGACCACCGCCACCAGGCGCCGGAACTGGTCCTGGGTCACCACTTCCAGTTCCACGGGCGTGCCCGCCGGCAGCAACCCCTTGAGCGCCGCCGAGGCCTTGTCCGCGTAAGGCTGGTCGTACTCCGGGGTATCGACGGCCGACAAGCGAACCCGCGCAACGCCCGGTTCGAGTTGGACTTCCAGCGAGTCACCGTCATTGACCTTGACCACTTTGCCGGCCTGCAAGACCTGCGGCTTCGGCGGCTCCGCGCCCAGACCCGTACCGACCATTCCCAGCAGGACGCATGCCCACATCACCTTGTTTCTCATGGGCAGCGGTTTACCACACGAAGGTGGAATACAGAATGAAAAAAACCTTCGCCGACAGAGGGGGGATCGTCGGCGAAGGTTGTAACGAACCCGGTGTGGGCTTCGTCCGGCAGGAGCATTGCGCCCCGCGTGAGCATTGTTGGCCTCTCCTAACACGCCCGCATCCGTATTTGACGCAGCATACGTATGCACGAGCGTGCGGCTCCTATCTATCGGCATGGCTCTCCCGGCGCTGCATACGTATTCGTGAGCGCGTCCCGGTCTCACTCGATTAGCGTCGCGATCCGCTCAGACCAACTCCAGGGAGATGGACCATGTCATCGCAGCGCGCACGCTTTCGTATCTTCGCATGGGTTCTCGCGGCGCTCGGCGTGCCGTGGGCCCAGGGCCAGACACCCGCTTCCGTGGGAGTACCGGGGAACTATCAATCCGAAGTTGGCTGCGCCGGTGATTGGGATCCTGGCTGCGCCGCCACACAACTCGCCTACGACGCCCAGGGCGACATCTGGCGCAATACCTTCAATGTCTCCGCCTCGGGCGCGTTCGAATACAAGGTTGCGCTGAACGGAAGCTGGGACGTGAACTACGGGCTCCACGCCCAGCAGAACGGTCCCAACATTCCGCTCGCGCTGGCTGCGCCGCGAAACGTCACCTTCTACTACGACCACAAGACCCACTGGGTCACCGAGAACGTCAGCTCGATCATCGCCACCGTGCCCGGCGACTTCCAGGGCGAGATCGGCTGCGGCGGTGACTGGGATCCGGCCTGTTTCCGGACCTGGCTGCAGGACGTGCAGGGGTCGTCTATCTACAGCTTCAGCACCAGCGCCATCCCCGCGGGCACCTGGCAGGCCAAGGTGGCGCTCGACGGCGCCTGGGACGTGAACTACGGCCAAGGCGGCGTGCAGAACGGCGCGAACATCTCCTTCACCGTGCCTGCCAACGACATGGAGGTGGTATTCCAGTGGAACTCCGTCACCAAGGAACTGCGTGTCATCGTCGGCGGAATCCGCGGCGATCTGTCCAAGGCGCAGGCGTATTGGTTATCCGCGGACACCATCGCGTGGAACGTGGCCACCGACGCCGAAGTGACCCTGCATGCCGATCCGGACGGCGCGCTGACGCTGGATGGTCCTGGCATCCAGGCGGGCCCGAACACTCGATCCTGGACGCTGACGCCGGATCCGGCGGCACTCTCGCCCGGGCTGCGTGGCCGTTTCCCTCACCTCGCGAATCTTGCGGCTTTCAGACTCCCGCCCGATGCCATTGCAGCCGCGGCGAGCAGCCTCAAGGGCCAGATCGCCGTCGGCGCCGTGCGCTCGGGCCAGGGCGTCGATGCCACCTCGTTGCAGATTCCGGGCGTGCTCGATGATTTGTATGCTGCCAAGGCGGCGCTCGCAACCTTTGGCCCGAGCATCAAGCAAGGTCAGGCGACGCTACGTCTCTGGGCGCCCACGGCGCGCCAGCTCAATCTGCGACTGTTCGCAGACTCGGCTCCGGGCACGATGTTCGTGACCTATCCGATGACTCTGGATCCGGCTACGGGCATCTGGAGCTACAGCGCGCCCGCCAGCAGCCTGCTCGGCAAGTACTACCTGTTCGAAGCGCAGGTCTATGTGCGGAGCACGAACCGCGTCGAGACCAACGTCGTCACCGATCCCTATTCGGTTTCCCTGTCACGCAACAGCGCACGCAGTCAGATCGTCTCGCTCGAAGACGCCGCGCTGGAGCCGCGGGGTTGGCGCAACCTTCGCAAACCCTACCTGGCGGCGCCCGAAGACATCGTGCTCTACGAACTGCACGTCCGCGATTTCAGCGCCACCGACGCCAGCGTTCCCGAGAACCTGCGCGGCACGTATGCGGCGTTCTCGCAGAAGCGGTCGGACGGCATGAGGCACCTGGGCACGCTCGGGCTCGCGGGCGTAACCCACGTGCACCTGCTGCCGGCGTTCGATTTCGCCACCACCAACGAAGACAAGAGCGCCTGGCAGTCACCCTCCTTCGACGAGTTGGCGGCATTGCCGCCGGACTCGACCGAACAGCAATCGCTGGTCATGGCGAATGCCGACCGCGACGGCTTCAATTGGGGCTACGACCCGCTGCACTACAACGTGCCCGAAGGCAGCTACGCACGAGACGCCGACGGTAGCGGACGCATCCTCGAATTCCGGGAGATGGTGCAATCGCTCAACCAGAGCGGCCTGCGCGTGGTCATGGACGTCGTCTACAACCACACCAATTCCGCCGGCCAGAATCCCAACTCCATCCTCGACAAGCTGGTGCCCGGTTACTACCACCGTCTCAACGGCGATGGCGTGGTGCTGGGCGAAAGCTGCTGCGCCGACACCGCCACCGAACACGCGATGATGGAAAAGCTCATGGTGGATTCCATCGTGACCTGGGCGAAGCAATACAAGGTCGACGGCTTCCGCTTCGACATCATGGGCTTCCATCTCAAGTCCAACATGATGAAGGTGCGTGCCGCGCTCGATGCGCTGACGCTCGCGCGCGACGGCGTCGACGGCCGATCCATCTACGTGTATGGCGAAGCCTGGAACTTCGGCGTCATGGCCAACAACGGCCGCGGCGAAAACGCCATCCAGGTCAACATGGCCGGTACGGGCATCGGTTCCTTCTCGGATCGCATCCGCGATGCCGTGCGCGGCGGCGGCCCGTTCAGCCCGCGGCGCGACCAAGGGTTCGCCACGGGACTCTACGTCGAGCCCAACGGCAGCTTCGGCGGATCGGCCGCGGATGCGAGGACCGAACTACTGCGGCTCACGGACCTCGTGAAGCTCGGCCTCGCGGGCAACATTGCCGGTTACGAGTTCGTCGACCGATTCGGGAATCACGTGCCCGGCCGCGACGTCGACTACTTCGGTATGCCCGGTGCCTATGGCGCGCAACCGGAAGACACGATCCAGTACATCGGCGTGCACGACGACACCGACTGGTTCGACACGATGAACCTCAAGCTCGCGGCCACCGTTCCGCGCGCCGACCGCGTGCGCATGCATCGCCTGGGTCTCTCGATCGTCGCGTTGTCGCAAGGCGTGCCGTTCTTCCACGCGGGTGATGAAATCCTGCGCTCGAAATCCGGCGACCGGAACAGCTACAACTCGGGCGACTGGTTCAATCGCATCGATTGGACGATGCAGTCCAACAACTGGGGCGCCGGCCTGCCCCCGGCCAACGGCAATGAGGAAGATTGGGACATCATCGGACCGGCGCTCGCGGATCCGAATCTGAAACCCACCTCGAGCGACATCCGCGGCACGTTCCGTCATCTGCTCGAGATGCTGGTGATCCGCAAGACGAGCAAACTGTTCCGGCTTCGTTCAGCCGACGAGATCCGCAAGGCCGTCACCTTCTACAACGCAGGACCGGACCAGGTGCCCGGACTCATCGTCGAACGCATCCGTAATACCGAGAGGCTCTGCCTGGGCGCGGCCCAGGCCGTGGTGCTCGTCAATGCCAGCCCGGAGTCGAAGAGCTTCACCGAAAGTGCATTCAGGAAGCAGCATCTGCTGCTGCATCCCGTGCAGACCTATTCCCAGGACCCGGTAGTTCGGAAGTCGCGGTTCGATCGCCAAACCGGAACGTTCACGATCCCGGCGAGGACCACCGCGGTGTTCGTGGAGCCCTGCTTCCCGGTCGGCTGGTAGTTGGGAGCGCGGCGCCGGCTCAACCCGGCGCCGCGCAGTGCCGCGCAATGAACTCGCCATGGCCCGGCAATCGTTGCGCCGCCTGCGTGATCAGGCCGCGCAGGTCCCGCAGGTACTGCGCACGATCCGCCGGCGCCACGGTCTCGACGAAAGGATGGGCTCCGCGCGGCTCCACGCCCTGCCCCCACAACACCTGCAGCCAGCTATGGAGCTGGAAGAGATCATCGGCGTTGCAGAAGATCCCCGCGGACTCGCGGAACAGCTCGATGCGATGCGCAAGCGAATCCGGGATCGCCATGTTCCGGCAGGCATCCCAAAAAGGTTCGCCCTCTCGCTGATTCGCGACGTAGTGCAGGATGATGAAATCGCGGATGTACTCGTACTCCGCCGCCGAGGCACGATTGAATTCGCGCCGACGCTCCTCGCAATCCCCGTGATTCGGGAAATGCAGGATCAGGCGCTGGATGCCCACCTGGATCAGGTGGATGGAAGTGGATTCGAGCGGCTCGAGGAATCCGCTCGCGAGGCCGAGGCACACCACGTTGCGATTCCAGAGTCGTTTGCGCCGGCCCGTGGCGAATCGGATGACCCGAGGCTCCGCAAGCGCTGGTCCGTCGAGGTTTCTCAGCAGCAACTCGCCCGCCCGATCGTCGCTCGTGAAGGCCGAACAATACACATGCCCATTACCGGTACGGTGCTGCAGCGGTATGCGCCATTGCCAGCCGGCTTCCTGCGCCGTGGCGCGCGTATAGGGCAACAGGGGCGCGGTGCTGGCGCAAGGCACGGCCTGCGCGCGATCGCAGGGAAGCCAGTGCGACCAGTCTTCATAACCGGTTCTCAACGCGCCTTCGATGAGCAGGCCACGGAAGCCGGTGCAGTCGATGAAGAAGTCCGCGGCGAGTTCGCGGCCATCCTCGAGTTTGAGCGCGCGCACATCGCCGTCGGGTGCCTGCAGTGCGCCGGCGATCTTCGCGTCGACGCGCCGTACTCCCATGCCTTGCGCGAGCTTCGCGAGGTAGGCCGCATATGACGAAGCATCGAAGTGGTACGCCCACAGCAGCCCGGCGAGCGGGGTGTCCGGCACCTGAGCAAGCCGCGCGAACCGAGCCTGCTTCGCGGCCTGCGCGTTGAGACTGTATTCCCAGAGCGATGAGCCCGCGGGATCCTTCAGCCAATAGTGATGGAACGGAATGTAGGCGAGGTCACGCCCGATCGGGCCGAAGGCGTGTAGATAGGCGTGTCCCTTCTGGCGCCAATCCACGAACTCGATGCCGAGCTTGAACGTCCCCTGGGTCTGGCGCAGGAACTCGTTCTCGTCGATGCGCACCAGCTTGTTGAAATGCGCGATCGCGGGAATCGTTGCTTCGCCCACGCCGACGATGCCGATCTCCGAGGACTCTACCAGCGTGATCGCGATGCGCGGCCCCATGACCCGGGCCAGCGCGGCGGCTGCCATCCAGCCCGCGGCCCCACCGCCGGCGATGACCACCGACTTGATCTCGACTGACTTCATGGTCCTAGCATCTCACACCCACCGGCGGTCCAGACCGGTGGGTGTGAGTCTCC
>JBKPPO010000332.1:0-1926 GCA_046733635.1 Pseudomonadota bacterium
GCATCGCCGATCTTGTAGAAGATGATGAGCACCACGAGCGCGATCACGCCCGGAACGCCGAACAATTCGCGCAGCGGGATGGTGACCGACTCGGCGAACGTGGGTAGTTTGGCGCCGCGCGGATCGTCGGGCTCGGGCGCCCAGGCGGTCGCGAACACGAACACGGCCGTGGCCACCGCAAGCGTCAGGAAGGCGAGGCGCCAGCCGAAGTAGTCCGCGATGATCAGCGATACGGCGAGCGCGCCCCAGGACGTGGCGCGATAACCGAGGTTCGAAGCCGCCGACGCGATGCCGCGCTCGGGCGGCCGCGAGATGTCCGTGCGGTACGCGTCGATGACGATGTCCTGCGACGCTGACAGGAAGACGATGAACAGCAGCACCACCGCGATGGTGGTGAGCGAAGTCTGGGTGCCGAATCCCGCGAGCACGGCGATCGACGCGGCCATCACGAGCTGGATGAGCGAGATCCACCCGCGGCGCCGCCCGAGCCAGGGCAGGCTGAACCGATCCATGAACGGCGCCCAGAGCGGCTTCAGCAGATAGGGCAGCGCCACGTACATGAGCAGGCCGATGCGCGTGTTCGTGAAGCCCAGGTCCGTGAGCCAGGCCTGCAGGATGCTCTCCGACAGGGGATTGGGCAGGCCGGAGACGGCGCCTAACAACAGCACGGCCAGCATGCGCGGCTCGCGCACGATGTCGCGGATGCGGGGTTTCGCGGCCGGAGGGGGTTGTGCGCTCAAATGTCGGAGTCCGTTATCATTCGCGCCCTCATCATACGGAAGACTCGACGTGCAGGAATACCAGAGGACGTTCATCGATCTCGCGCTGGCGCGCACCGCCCTGCGCTTCGGCAACTTCAAGCTCAAGTCCGGCCGGGAGAGTCCGTACTTCTTCAACGCCGGCTTGTTCAACGACGGCGAAGCCATCGCGGTGCTGGGCAAGTGTTACGCAGCCGCGCTCGCGCGCTCCGGCCTCGAGTTCGACATGCTGTTCGGCCCGGCCTACAAGGGGATTCCGCTCGCGACGACCACCGCGGTCGCATTGGCGGAGCATCACCGGCGCAATGTGCCGTGGGCCTTCAATAGAAAGGAGGCCAAGGACCATGGTGAGGGCGGGAACATCGTGGGCAGCCCGCTCAAAGGCCGCGTGGTCATCGTGGACGACGTCATCACCGCCGGCACCGCGATCCGCGAGGCCGTGGACATCATCAAGGCCGCGGGAGCCACACCCGTAGGCGTCGCGCTGGCGCTGGATCGCCAGGAGCGTGGCCAGGGAACCCAATCCGCCGTGCAGGAGGTTTCCAGCCAGTTCGGACTGCGTTGCGTCAGCATCCTCACGCTTTCCGACCTGATCGAGACGTTTTCCCAGGCCCCCAGTGATGGAGTTCGCATTTCCCGCGAACAATTCGCTGCTTTGCAGGCTTACCAGTGCGATTGGGGCGTTTCCGCCGTATCCCCCGGCGCAAAGGCTGGGGCAGAATAACGGCCATGCGAAAGGCCATCCCCCTCCTGGCGATCGTGCTGACGAGCCTCACTGCTGCGACGGCGCAAGCCCAGCGCAAGCCGGAGGGCAAGCAGACCTACAGCTGGGTGGATGAAAAGGGCGTCACGCACTACGGCGACAGCGTCCCTGCGCAGTACTCGCAGCGCGAACAACGCGTGCTGAATTCTCAGGGCGTCGAAGTCCAGAAGAAACTCGCGGAGATGACACCCGCCGAGGCAGCGGCCTTCCAGGCGAAGCAGAAGGAAGAAGCCCGCCGCAAGCAGCACGACATGTTCCTCGTCTCTACCTACCCGTCGGTCAAGGACATCGAGACGGTGCGCGACACGCGCCTCGACCAGATCAAGGGGCAGGTCACCGCGGCCGAGGCTTACATCGCCACCATCTCCACTCGCGTGGACGGCCTCAAGCAGCGTTCGCTGAATT
>JBKPPO010000333.1:0-9279 GCA_046733635.1 Pseudomonadota bacterium
GTGATCTTCTTCGACAAATCACCGTTCGCCACCGCGATGGTCACTTCCGCGATGTTGCGCACCTGGCCCGTGAGGTTCGCGGCCATGGAGTTCACGTTGCTGGTCAGATCCTTCCAGGTGCCGGCGACGCCTTCCACGGCCGCCTGACCACCGAGCTTTCCCTCGGTGCCGACTTCGCGCGCCACACGCGACACTTCACCGGCGAACGCGTTGAGCTGGTCCACCATGGTGTTGATGGTGTTCTTGAGCGCGAGGATCTCGCCCTTCACTTCCACGGTGATCTTGGAGGAAAGATCGCCGCGCGCCACGGCCGTGGTCACGTCGGCGATGTTGCGCACCTGGGCCGTGAGATTCGTGGCCATGGCGTTCACCGAGTCGGTGAGATCCTTCCACGTGCCGGCGACGCCGGGCACCTGCGCCTGGCCACCGAGTTTGCCTTCGGTGCCGACCTCGCGCGCCACGCGCGTCACTTCCGAGGCGAAGCCGTTGAGCTGGTCGACCATCGTGTTGATGGTTTCCTTGAGCTCGAGGATCTCGCCCTTCACGTCCACGGTGATCTTGCGCGACAAGTCGCCGCGCGCCACGGCCGTCGTCACCTGCGCGATGTTGCGCACCTGGCCCGTGAGGTTGTTGGCCATGAAGTTGACGTTGTCGGTGAGATCTTTCCACGTACCGGCGACGCCCTTCACCTGCGCCTGGCCACCGAGTTTGCCCTCGGTGCCGACTTCTCTCGCGACGCGGCTCACCTCTCCCGCGAAGCCGTTGAGCTGGTCCACCATGGTGTTGATGGTGTTCTTGAGCTCGAGGATTTCACCCTTGACGTCCACGGTGATCTTCTTCGACAAGTCGCCGTTGGCCACCGCGGTCGCGACGTCCGCGATGTTGCGCACCTGGCCCGTGAGGTTCGAGGCCATGTAGTTCACGTTGTCGGTGAGATCCTTCCAGGTTCCCGCCACACCGGGCACGACCGCCTGACCGCCCAACTTTCCTTCGGTGCCGACTTCGCGCGCGACGCGGGACACTTCACCCGCGAAGCCGTTGAGCTGGTCCACCATCGTGTTGATGGTGTTCTTGAGCTCGAGGATTTCGCCCTTCACTTCCACGGTGATCTTGCGCGACAGGTCGCCTTTGGCCACCGCGGTGGTCACGTCGGCAATGTTGCGCACCTGGCCCGTGAGGTTCGTGGCCATCGCGTTCACGGAGTCGGTGAGATCTTTCCACGTACCGGCGACACCGCGCACTTCGGCCTGTCCACCCAGCGCGCCTTCGGTACCGACCTCGCGCGCCACGCGCGTCACTTCGGATGCGAAGCCGTTGAGCTGGTCCACCATGGTGTTGATGGTGTTCTTGAGCTCGAGGATTTCACCCTTCACGTCGACGGTGATTTTCTTGGACAAGTCACCGTTGGCCACGGCCGTCGTCACGTCGGCGATGTTGCGCACCTGGCCCGTGAGGTTCGAGGCCATGAAGTTCACATTGTCGGTGAGATCCTTCCAGGTGCCGGCGACGCCGCCCACCTCGGCCTGGCCGCCCAACTTTCCTTCGGTACCGACCTCGCGCGCGACGCGCGTCACTTCCGACGCGAAGCTGTTGAGCTGGTCCACCATCGTGTTGATGGTGTTCTTGAGCGCGAGGATCTCGCCCTTCACCTCCACGGTGATCTTGCGCGAGAGGTCGCCCTTCGCCACCGCGGTCGTCACTTCGGCGATGTTGCGCACCTGGCCCGTGAGGTTCGACGCCATCGAGTTCACGGAGTCGGTGAGATCCTTCCATGTGCCGGCGACGCCACCCACCTGCGCCTGACCGCCCAGCTTTCCTTCCGTACCGACTTCGCGGGCCACGCGCGTGACTTCGGAGGAGAAGCCGTTGAGCTGGTCCACCATCGTGTTGATGGTTTCCTTGAGTTCGAGGATCTCGCCTTTCACGTCGACGGTGATCTTGCGGCTCAAGTCGCCGCGCGCCACGGCCGTGGTCACCTGCGCGATGTTGCGCACCTGGGCCGTGAGATTCGTGGCCATGGCGTTCACCGAGTCGGTGAGATCCTTCCACGTGCCCGCGACGCCGGGCACCACGGCCTGGCCGCCGAGTCGGCCGTCGGTGCCGACCTCGCGCGCCACGCGCGTCACTTCGGAACCGAATGAACGCAGCTGGTCCACCATCTTGTTGATGGCTTCTTTCAGCTGAAGGATTTCGCCGCGCACGTCGACGGTGATCTTCTTCGACAAGTCGCCGTTCGCGACGGCGATGGTCACGTCGGCGATGTTGCGCACCTGCGCGGTGAGGTTGCCGGCCATCTGGTTGACCGACTCCGTGAGCTCCTTCCACACGCCGGAGACGCCCTTCACCTGCGCCTGGCCACCGAGCTTGCCCTCCGTACCGACTTCGCGCGCCACGCGCGTCACTTCGGAGGTGAACACCGCGAGCTGCTCGATCATCGTGTTGACAAGCTTGGCGGAGCGCAGGAACTCACCGCGCAGCGGGCGGCCATCCACTTCCAGGTCCATCGATTGGTCGAGGTCACCCTTGGCGACCGCACCGATGGTGCGCGCGACTTCCGTGGTCGGGCGAACCAGGTCGTCGAGAAGCGCGTTGAGAAGTTCGACTTTCTCGGCCCAGCCGCCGATCGCGCCAGGAACGGACATGCGCTGACGGAGCCGGCCCTCTTTACCGACGCTGGTGCTCAGCCGTGTGATCTCGCGAGTGATACGCTCTTCATGGGACAGCGCGTGGTTGAAGGCTTCCGCAATCCGCCCTTCGATGCCTTCCCAATCGGTCGGCAGTCGCACGCCGAAATCGCCGTCCCGGAACGCCATCATCGCGGCTAGCAATTGGCGGGCTCGGGCCTGGTTGCGATCGGCGTCGGCCTGAGCCGCCGGGTATTCCCTGCCGCGCACGGGCGCGACCTTCTTGTTAGCAGGCTGATTGCGCCGCTTTCCCCGAGACGCCATACGCTTCGTACCGGGCGCCTTGCGTTCCATCGCCTGACCCGAATCGGGCGACAGATGGAGTACTTCCTTGGGCGTGCTCATGGGGTTCTCGCTGAATGCCGATGACGATGCGAGGAGGAGCCGCCGATCCATCTGCGTTTCGCAGAATGCACTCCGTGCCCGCAGCGCAGCACCCTACCAGACGATTACTCAGCGGCCTGTAGGGGCACGCCTACACCCTCTGAAGTTGCTGTGGCAAATCGAGAGCGAGTCGCATCTCGGGTCCAAAACACCGAAGCGGGAGGGAGCAGTCATCAAATGCCGGGTCACCGGCTAGCGCGTCGCGGCGGTTACCCGCACCGTTCTTTCGAGAAGCTCGGGAGCAATGTTGGCGATTCGATCGAGCAGGCCCTTGGTCACCGCGAAACCCTTTGGCACGAGGAGCGCTCCTGCAGCGTTGCGCAACTCCTCCTCCAGGATCATGCCGGGCGCCACCTGACCCAACGGGATTTGCGCCGCGTGCCCACGGCCCTCGACGCTGCTCACGAGCGCATCCAGCTGACTGATCAGCTTGGGTCCGAACCGGGAGGTTCGCGCGCACAGCTGATCGCAGATGCCGTCATGGCTCATTCCGCGTGCGCTCAGCGCGTCGTATTCGAGGATCAAGCTCAAGATGCGAGTCCCCAGTGCAATGCTGCCATCCCCCAGGGTCGCTACCTGAGCGTCATTCCACTTGAGTGCTGCCAGGATCTGGATCACCGGCTCCAGACGCGGGATGTGTTCGAGCAACTTGTTAGCCATGTCGGGCACGGCGTCGACCTTCGATTGCTCCTCCGGCGTGAGCTTCAATCCCTGGTAAACCTTCTCCACGAGAGAAACCGGCAGCGCGGCGTAACCCAGCTGCGAAAGCATGGCGGCTGCTTCGAGCTGCCAGAAGCCGGCCACTCCCATCCTGGACGCCAGCTCCATCGCTCTGCGCTTGATGTGTCCGGCGCGACCGAATGCCACAGGGTTCGCGATCGCCAGAACGTCCATGAGCGCGCCGATGCATCCGATCAAGGTCTCCTGCAGCATGATGCGCTCCGCCTGATGGAGCCGATGCTGCGCTACGCCTGCATCGATGGCTGCTTTCAATTGATCACCCGGACACGGTTTCGTCAGGAGCTTGAAGATCTGGCCCTGATTGACGGCGCGGACCGCCTCTTCCTTGTCTGCTTGCCCCGTGAGCAATATGCGGGTGGCCTCCGGCCTTCGTAGCAAAGCCTGGTGCAGAAACGCCGCACCGTCCATCCTGGGCATGCGCATGTCCGAAACCACGACCGCCAGATCTTCGATGTCGCGCAATTTCTTGAGCGCATCTTCGGCCGTCGCGGCGGTGTGAACATCGAAGTCCTTGCGCAGTACCAGGGCCAGCGACTGGACCAGGTTCGGATCATCGTCAACGCATAGGATTTTCGGCTTCGGACGAACGTCCATGCGGCCATCCCTCGTGCACTGCTTCAGCGGTAACTTCTATCTTGCCAGGGGACCCTACCAGAGCAGTCGATGCACGAATGTGAGTTGTGCCCCACAGGTGATGTCCGGTGTTGCCACCGCGCATGAATCAGACGCGAGCGCGCGGGGACACAGCCCCCGGCTGACCCGAGCCCCCAGGCGCGCAGGGCGTATCACGAGCTCGATCGTCAAACCTCTATCTCCTCCCCGCATGGCCTTCTACGTTGAAGCGGGGCGCGAGCCTGAAATCTTCCCTGCCAAAAGGCCGCTCCTCGAAGAAATACGGGTAATAGAACCGCCTCAGCCGTGCGTGAAATTCCCGGATGGCAGACTCATAGGCGAGTTGCGCGGGAAGATCCGTGCGGGCCAGCCGATGCAGCAGCACCTGTGCGCCCACGGAGGGTAGCCACCAGGATGCGCGCTCGGTGAGAGTCTGCCGCCGCATCAACGACTCCCGGTAGAGGTGCGCCCGTTCCGCCACGCGTTGGTCCGCCACCTGGTGGAACGCGTAGTACCACTTCCAGTGAAATCGTCCCGTCACCGGCGGAGTGCCCTGCCACTCGGGGTGTGTTTCGAGGAAGGGCCGCATCGTCGCTTCCTTCGGTTGATCCCAGGCTGCATTCACGAGTTCGCGATGCGCCAGTGTGAGCTCCACGCCCTGCCTCACCGGCACGCTTCTCGCGATGATCGCCTGGACGGCAGTGGGCACTGCGAGGGTGAGTGTCGCCCAGACGGCCACGAGCACCGCAGCGTGGGTAGCGGGCGTCCCGCGCGCGAGACCGATGCCGCCCACCAACGCGGCCCAGAAGAGAAGATAGGCGAGCACTACGCCCGAGAATGCCGCCGTCTGCCCCAGGCTCGCGCCTTCGAACCATGCCGCGGCGAGGAACGGCGCCAGCACCGCCATCGCTGCGAACAGGATGCGCGTGAGCGCCCGCACCATCCACAGGGCTCCGAGCTGCGTGGCCAATGTCGCGAGCAGCGGCAACCTCCCAGCTTCCCGCTCGCGCGAGACGAGGTCGTGCAGCAGCGCGATCAGGATCAGCGGCAATAGATAGATGACGACGAACGCGAAATCGAGGCGCCCCGCCACCGCGAGTTCCGGATTGAACGATTCGTTCTCATAAAGCTGCGCTTCTAGCCCGAGCGCCCGAATGCGCAAGGTCTGCGGCGCCACGTCGCGCAGGCCGAGGGCGGCGAATGCCATCTCCGAGGGTTCGCTCCAGGTGGGGTGGAACGTGTAGTAAGCCGCATACCCGGCGTCACCACTCTTCGCGATCCAGCTCGAGAGGACCTCCGTCTCCTGCTGCTGCAGCTTGATCAACTCCCGCTGTTGCAGGCGCTGACGTTCGACCTCCCCGACGCCGACCCACACTGACGTTGACGACAAGAACAAGAGCAACGCCAGTGACAGTAGCGAGCTGCGGGACCGCCGGAGCAACAGCCATTCACGGCCGAATGCGTTCATCGTCCGTACCTCGATCTCCGATTCCAGCAGGCGGCCAGCACGAGACCCAGAACGATCACCCACGCCACCAGCGCCCCGAAGGCCGGCAGCACTCGCCTCGTGGTGTCCTCGACTGCTTCAGGCACGAACGTGAAGTCGGGTATCTCGCTCCAGTGTCGCGTATCGATGCGTGTCCGCTTCTCGCGTTCGGGATCATCCCGACCAGAGTCGTCCGCGAACGTCACGGCCTCGGCTTGCAGCGTGTTCAGCCGCTGCACGAAGTCGAAGCGATGCCTTTCAGCCTGTTCGACGAAGCGGCGATGCGCCATGAGATCGGTCTGTGCGGCCGCCATCGACACGCGACGGATCGCCGGCAACGGACTCGCGAGCGCGAATCCGTCGAGAACGCCGGCCTGCCGTTCGTAGGTCTCGAACAGCTCGTCCGCATGGCGGTCGAACAATTCGCTGGTCACGCGTTCGCCCTCGACTGCGAGCAAACCCTTGTAGTTCACCGGCAGGTCTTCGACACGCCCCACTCCGTGTTGCCGCAGGACCTTCTGCTGGAATGCCGCGAAGTACGGATCGTTCTCGTCATGGCTGTCGCCGATCTCGCGCAACTTCCGCTGGATGGCGAATTCGGTCTCGAATCGCGCCGGCGCGGCCGCGTTCGCCATGGCGATCTCCGGCGCCACGCGTGGCAGCAGCACGACGACGAAGGCCCACAGTCCTAACAAGAATCGCAGCGACCCGCCTGTCGTGGACGACAGCGTCGACACGAGCACGACCGCGAGCGTCCAGATCAGCAGATAGAGTCCGTATCCCACGAAAGCCAGCAGCCAGACCGCGAACTCCGCGTCACCCGCGAGCACCAGCAGCGCGAGGACCGCGGGTGAGGTAGCGACGATGCCCGCGAGCATCAATGCCGATGTCTTGCCCACGAGCAGCGCGCCCGGCGACGCCCCCTGCGCGAGCAGGAGCCGCAAGCTGCTCCGGTCGCGATCTCGCGCCACGACGCCCGCCCCCAGGATCACGAGCAATAGCGGCAGCATCGTCTGGAGCACGAACGCGGGCGTGAGCTCACCGAATCGCAGCAACAGCGACGACTGTCGGACATCCGCAAAGTTCGCACTGTTCTGTCGATGCCCTTCGAGGAAGATCACGCTGCCGGAGTACGCGTCGATACCCGGATCGAACGCCGCCAATGCTTCCAATGGACGGAACACGAAATGCCCGTAGTGCACCATGCGGTGCGGGTGACGATCCGGTTGCGAATCGAACTCGTGTTCAACCTGAGATTGCAGGCGCGCGCGCGTGTCCTGCGCGAGCCGCGTGCGTTCCCAGGCCACCAGGGCCGAGATGGCCGACAGCACCGTTACCAACATCAAACCCACGAGGGCGACACGCCCGCGCCACAACACCCGGAGTTCGTGGCGGGTGACAATCGCTGCAGACCTCATGACTGAGGTGCCGGCGCGTTGAACCGCGCCTGCAGTGCCTGCACGTCGAAGCGCCCGTGCGACCCGGCCACGGCCTCCTCCGTGAGCACGCCCTGCTGCATGAAGCCCACGCGATCCGCGACCTCGGCCGCAGCCAGCAGGTCGTGCGTCGCCATCAGGATGGCGACGCCTTGATCCCGAAGCCGGAGCACGAGCGCATTGAGCTCGTTCATCGCGCGTGGATCGAGTCCCGAGGAGGGCTCGTCGAGCAGCAACGCCGGAGCACGCCTCGCTACTGCAAGCGCGAGTGCGACGCGTTGCCTCATTCCCTTCGAACAACTACCCAGCCGGCGATGCCGTGCGGCACGTTCGAACCCGACGACGTCGAGCGCCCGTTCGATGTCGTCCTCGGTGTGCGCGTGAGACGCCACGGCGAGCAGGTACTGCATGTTCTCCCGCGCGCTCAGTTGCTCGTAGAGCGCCACGTTCTCCGGTACATAGGCGACGAGAGAGCGCGCACGCCGCAAGTCGGTATGTACTTCGCGTCCTCCGATCGACACCGTGCCGCTCTTCGGCGCCACGAAGCCCAGGAATGCATGCAGCAGCGTGGACTTGCCGGCACCGTTTCCACCCAGCAGTGCATAGATCTCGCCGCGACGAACGCCGAGATTCACGCCACGCAGGACTTCTTGTGCGCCGTAACCTCCGCGAAGCGAAGCGGCTTCGAGCATCGGTTTCGTATCTGCCTTCATGATCGCCTCCTCAGAACCTGAACCCCGCCGACAACGCCACGTTCCTCCCGTCGCCGGGTGAATGAACGGTGTCGCTGCCATCGGTGCTGAAATCGAAGACGTACTCGTGGAACTCGTCGAACAGGTTGTTGAGCTGCAGGCCGAAGTCCCAGCGATCCCACCGGTAGTTCGCGCTCAACCCTACGAGCGTGTAGTCGCCGAACTGGCCGCCGAGATTTGCTTCGTTGACGAAGTAGTCCCCCTGGCTGTCCACTCGTGCGCGAAGCGTGAGCTGCGGTGTGGCCTGGAAACTCGCACCGATCGATGCGGTGTAGTCCGGGATGCTGCGCAGTTCGTTGCCCACGAACGCCGACAGGGAATCATCCGCGACGACGATCTCCGACCCGATGTGGGTATAACTACCCCAGAACGAGAGTCGCTCCGCCAGTTGCCAGGTCGCGGCCACGTCGAATCCCGAACGGTCGGTCTCGCCGACGTTGCGCGGCGTGCCGTCAACGGTGACGAATTCATCGCTGGCTTGCTGCACCCACCGGGACAGGCGTACGTCTGCGCGCGATGAGGGCCGCCAGCTCAGCCCTACTTCCCCGCCGTCGTTGATGGAGACATCGCGGCCATTGCGTATGCCCGCGGTGTAGGCACTCGAACCGAAAGGATGCTGGAAGCTGCGCCCGTAGTTGGCAAACAAGGTGACGGGCTCGCTGATCGCCACGAAGACATTGAGCTTCGGCTGCACGATCGTGCCGAACTCGAACATCCGGCGTAGCGCACCGGGCCCCGCCGCCGTGAACGGCACGAGATCGCCATCGAGCCGGTCCAGGCGCACCGCCGCATTCCACGACAGCACATTGTTTGGCCGGTGGTCGATCTGGACGAAGCCGCCGCGACTGTCGAAGTCGAAGTGGTTGTTGCGGATGACGTTGGCCGGATTGCGCTCCCGGGTCTGATTCACCGTACCGAAGCGCTGTTCGATGTTGCGCTGATGTTCCGCGTCCACCCCGGCGCTGAGCCGCCATGCCTCGCTGAGCGTCCAACCCAGCGTGGCGCGCATGCCTGTTTGACGTTCATCGTCGAATCGGTTCTGCACGGAGCCCGCGGCGGAGAATCGCACCCAGCGTTCGCGCTCGAACTGCTGCCACCAGGCCTTCGCCGAAATCTCGATGACATCCGACAGCCGTGCGTCGTAATGAAGGCTGAGGTGGGTCGACGTCTTGTCACCGCCATCC
>JBKPPO010000334.1:0-7153 GCA_046733635.1 Pseudomonadota bacterium
CGCGTGCTCTACCAGATCTGGGACAAGCCTATCTACACGATCGGCGGCAGGCACGTGATCAACGACGCGCTGCGGCTCTGCGGCGCGCGGAATGTCTTCGACGACGTCGATACCGCCGCACCCGCGGTGACGCGGGAAGCCGCACTCTCACGCGACCCGGAACTGATCATCGCTTCGGGACCGCCGGAGATCGCCGCGGCCTGGGTGGATGAGTGGCGTCGTTTTCCCTCGCTTTCCGCGGTGCGGCGCGGCCAGGCGGTCGAACACACCGATCCGCGCATCGACCGCATGGGACCATCGGTCATCGCGGCCACGGCGGAACTCTGCGCCGTCATCGATGCCGGCCGCGCAGCGGCGGCACGGAAATGAACCCGGCACCGTGCGGCGCTCGTTTGTAAGGCGAGGAGGCCGGAGGTATCTTCCGCCTCCACTCAAACGAGGGGGCTGAAATGAAGACGACGATGACGATCTCCTGCGCGCTGGCCGCGCTGCTCACCGGTTGCGCAACGACGCCTCCCACGCAGCTCGCCTGGGGCAAGGGCGGAGTGTCGATGGTGGATTACGGCACCGACGTGGGAACCTGCACGGGGCTCGCTGCGCTCAGCGAAAACGGCGACAACGGCGCCAACACGGCCGGCGGCATCAGCGGCAAGAATTCCACCGGCGGCCGCACCGAGTCCGCGTCGAACACCGGGCCCAGCGTCGGAGCCTCGGCGGGCTCGCCGCAGACGATCGGCGGCGGCACGTATCGCGACATGGCCAATCCCGATCTGGTTCAGCGCGCCGCCACCCAGCAGCGCGCCACCGAGATGAACAAGATCCGTGCGCGACAGACCGCGCTCAAGTCCTGCCTCACGGAACGCGGCTACCGCGAGTTCTCGCTCACACCCGAGCAGAACGCACATCTCGCCACGCTGCCCACGGGCGGCAAGGAATACTACGAATACCTGTACAAGCTCGGCTCCGACGGCGAGATCGTGGCCAAGCAGGCCACGAGCAGCACGAAGTAGTTAGTCAGGCAGGACGTCGAAGGCGGCCGTCAGCCGGCGGCCGCCTTTCTCGAAGGGCACGGTCCCGTGCCACAGGTACGACGGGAACAACACCAGCATGCCGGGCTCGGGCCGCACGAAGTGATCGGGCGGGCAGGCGTCGAGCGTCAGTCCCGGTTCGCCGAATTTGAGCCAGCCCGCGCGCGAATGCGGCTCCGCCGCGTCTTCCGGCCGTGAGCCTTCCGGCAGTTCGATGTAATACGCGGAGCTCAGCCATCCCTGCGGATGCACGTGATTCACGTGGAAGCCCCCCGGGCTCAATTGCACCGACCATGTGCCCGATACGCGGAATGCCGAAGCGCGGCGCCGATCCGTCGGATGAGCCGGATCACTTCCCAGGCGCGCGATGTAATCGGCGATCGGATCCCGGATGCGTTCGAGGAACGCCGCCACCGCAGGCAACTCCGACGGAAGATTCCGATCCGTCTGCGAGCCGCCACGCAGGGACTGCGCGAGCGGACGTTGCGAATTCAGATGCAACGCGCGCACCTCGCGCGCGAATGCGGCGTTGAACGCGCCGATGTCCGCAAATCCATGCGGCGGCTCCAGGCGATAGGAGCGTACGAGTCTCGCGTAGTCGTGGAGCCGGCCATACTCCGCATCGCCCAACAGCCGCAACGCCGTCGCGCGATACGCGATGAGCTTCTGATCGTCGGGGAATCTGCGCAGCAGGGAATCCAGGTGTTCCCGCGCGGCGGCGGCATCGCCGGACCGCAACAGCGCCGCGGCCAGATTGGTTCGAGCAGCAGTCGACTCGGGCGCGATCGACACGGCGACGCGCAGGGACCCGAGCGCCTCGGCGCGCCGCCCCAGGTCGTCGAGCACCACGCCGAGTGAGGTGAGCACGGCCGACGAACGGGGCGCCAGCTTCAGCGCCTCGGCGAGCAACTCGTGCGCACGCGCCAGTTGATCCGCCTGCCGCAGGAGATCCGCAGCCACGAGCCGCAAGGGAATCAATGCGGGGAAACGCGCGATCTCGGTCTCCAGCCTCGCCGTGAGCGCACCGCCGGCGCCTTCGAGCCAACGGAGCTGCGCATGCAGGAAATGCAGCGGGATGTCGGTGGGCCAGGCGTCGAGCGCGGCCGAGGTTTCCGACGACGCGCGATCGAGTCGTCCGAGGTACTGCAACACGCGTGCGAGCTGCAGCGCGAGCCTCGGGGAATCGCGCGATTCGCGCGCCAGCGACTCGAGCGCTTCGAGCGCCTCGGCCGGCCGGCCGAGTTGCTCCAGCAATTGCGCGCGTTCGAGGCGCATGACTCGCGAGCCCGGGCTCATTCGCAAAGCATTCTCGATTGCGACGAGCGCCGCGCCGAAGCGTTGCAAATTCGCATTCGCCTGGCTGATTACACGCCACGCCTCGGCCGAGACGGCGTTGTCCGCGATACGTTCCGCTTCGGCCATGGCCTCGTCGACACGCCCACGTTGCGCAAGTGAAACAACGAGTTGCAATTGCGGATGCACGATCAAGCGCGCCCTTGCGCCGATGCCGCCGCGGATGCGGGCACGCCATTTCTTGGCTTGCCGAGACATGCGGCCCGCGAGCAACTATTGGCAAAACGACTCTTGCGCGCGATCACGATATGGCTACACTCCAAAAAATTCTAACAATTGGTTAACGAATCAATTAGCTCGCAATCGAAGTCTTAAATACAGGGGGGGCATTGCAGTGTCCAAAGCATCGAAGACGCGGCGTAACGCCGTGAGCGCGGGTCGTTCCCGCGTGGTTGATCTATCCATCATTGCGCTTGGAGCCTCGCTGTTGGCGCCGTACGCCATCGCGCAGGAGCAGCAGGAAGCTGCCACGAATTCCACGGACTCCGCCGCCAAGTCGGACACCGACATCACCGAGATCCTGGTGACGGGTATCCGCAAGGCGCTGCAGACGTCGCAAGAAATCAAGAAAGACGCCGACACCGTGGTCGATTCGATCACGGCCACCGACATCGGCGCGTTCCCGGACAAGTCCGTCGCCGAGGCGCTGCAGCGCATGACCGGCATCACCGTTTCGCGCTTCGCTGCCACCGGTGACACGTCGCACTTCTCCGCCGAACCCTCCGGCGTCGTGATCCGCGGTCTGCCGCAGGTTCGCAGCGAATTCAACGGCCGTGACAGCTTCAACGCGAACAGCTCGCGCGGTCTGTCCTTCGGCGACGTTTCGCCCGAACTGATGGCCGGCGTCGACACGTACAAGAACGCCACCGCGGACATGATCGAAGGCGGCATCGCCGGCACGGTCAATCTGCGCACCCACGTGCCCTTCGACTCGCAGGGCTTCGTGGCGGCTTTCTCGGCCGAACTCGGTTACGGCGATCTCTCCGAGGACACCAAGCCCTCGGGCTCGTTCCTCGTCAGCAATCGCTGGGAAACCGGCATCGGCGACATCGGCGTGATGGCCAACGCCGCCTACTCGGAAGTGACCACGGAATCGCAGGGCGTCCAGCTCACGCGCTTCTTCCGCGCCGACGGCGTCGCCGAATACGGCGGCGGCACGAAGTGGATTCCCGGCGGTATCGACCTCCGCGAGAACACCTACTACCGCACGCGCAAAGGCGCCTCGCTCGCTGCCCAATGGCAGAACCCGGACGAGTCGCTGCTCGCCACGTTGCAGTACAACCGTTCCGAGTACCAGAACGACTGGGAAGAATACGCGCTGGGTGCGAGCGTCGGTAACGCGCAGACGCCGCAGAACCTCGTGCAGACCAACCAGTTCTCGGCGGCGGCCCAGGGCACGCCCGCGTACGAGTTCGACAGCCGCGGCGTGTTCACGCGCGGCATCATCAACGACTCGCTGGCCAACAACGCCTGGGTGGGCAATCCCACCACGGGCCACATGGCTCACCCGAACGGTTATCCGGGCTGGATCTGCTACAACTGGACGGCGGCCAACTGCCCGACCACGCGCGGCATCGGTCTCGGCGTGGATACGCGCCATTCCGAGCAGACCAACCTCACGGAAGACCTCTCGCTGAACCTGCGCTGGACGGTCAACGATCGCCTCGGCCTGAACTTCGACATCCAGAAGATCGAGTCGTCGGTCGACAACTTCGACAACAGCTCGAACAACCGCACGGCCACGGACCTGTACCTCGACATCGAAGGCGGCGGCAAACCGTACTTCGAGTTCCGCGCGCCCACGGGTTATGGCTTCACGCCGGGCGGCTTCGCCGACCCGCAGAACTACCACCACGAGTGGACGATGGAGCACTTCGAGAACAGCACGGGCGAGGAACTCGCCATCCGTCTCGATGCCGACATCAAGCTCAGTGAAGACGGTTGGGCGGATTCGCTGCGCGTCGGTGTCCGCAAGGCCGATCGCGATCAGGACGTGAACTGGTCCACGTACAACTGGGGTTCCGTGCAGCCGCTCTGGGGCCTGCAGGAAGATGTCCCGCTGTTCCTGAACCAGGGCTACTGGCAGAACACGTACACGCCGAAGGACCTCGGACCGGATCTCGTCGGTGGCGGCGTGTTCGGTGGTGGCACGTTCCTGCATCCGCGTTATGCAGACGTCAGCAATTACGATGCGACGCGCGAACTGTATGGCAACGGCCGCAGCAACAGCTGGGTCGCGCTGGCGGATCGCACCACGTGTCCGGTCATCCCCGGCACCGTGTACTGCCCGGTGGAAGCGCTGAAGGTGACGGAAGACACCGAAGCCGCTTACATCATGTTCAAGTTCGGCAACGAAGAGACGAACATCGGTTCGGTCAACGTACGCGGCAACATCGGCGTGCGTTACGTGACCACGGACGTCTGGTCGGTGGGCGGACAGCAGTATCCGCGCTTCCAGATGCCGAGCCTCCCGGATCCGGGCCAGGCTCCGAACGCCCGACTGTTCACGCCCGCGGACGACATCGCGTTCATGAACTTCGGCACGTTCGTGGACGCGGCCGGCGCCAAACACGAACACTGGCTGCCCAGCCTGAACGTGCGCTTCGGCTTCGCCGAGGATCAGTTCCTGCGCTTCGCCGCGTCGCGAGCGATGGCCCGTCCGGACATGGGCTTGTACAAGTTCTACTACAACATCACGGAAGTGGAGCCGAACTGCGCCAACGGCAACGTCGTGTACGCGACGCCCGGTGACTGCAGCACGTTCCCCGTGGGCTACAACCCGCGTTACACGGCCGGTGTGGGCAACCCGCGCCTCAAGCCGACGACCGCGAACCAGTTGGACTTCACGTACGAGTGGTACTTCTCGGATACGGGTTCGTTCACCACGGCGCTGTTCTACAAGCAGTTCAAGGACTACGTGACCAACGTGTCCTACAACATGGACTTCACGAACAACGGCGTGACGCGCCCGGTCACGGTGACCGGTCCCGCCAACGCGGACGGCGCCAGCCTGCGCGGCTTCGAAGTGGCCTACCAGACCTTCTTCGACAAGCTGCCGGCTCCGTGGAATGGCCTGGGTATCCAGACCAACTTCACGTACGTGGACAACCAGGGCGTCGGCAACGCCGGCCTGTCGAATGTCGGCGGCACCGGTGGAACGGCGCAGGATCCGCTGATCACGTTCACGGATCTGCCGCTCGAAGGCTTCTCGAAGACCGCGTACAACATCGTGCTCATGTTCGAGCAGGAGAAGTACTCGGCTCGCCTGGCCTGGAACTGGCGTGATGACTACCTGGTGAGCCAGTCGGACTGCTGTATCAAACTGCCCATCTGGCAGGATGCCTACGGTCAGCTCGACGCGTCGGTCCGCTACAAGCCGACGCAGGCCTGGGACATCTTCCTGGATCTGCAGAACGTCCTGCAGGCCGAGACGGTGCTCCGTCAGCAGGTCAACCAGGAAGGTCTGCAGCTGCCGCGTTCGTGGTTCATGAACGACCGCCGCGTGCAACTGGGTGTGCGCTATCGCATCCAGTAAGGCACGGGCCTGAAGAAACGAGGGCGCGCCGTTACGATACGGCGCGCCCTTTTTTTACGCGTGAGGTCGGCGAGTGAATGCTCCGCTCAAGATAGTCATCGTCGGTGGCGGCACCGCGGGCTGGATGACGGCCGCGGCCTTCGCTGGCGTGTTGCGCCCTGATCAGCGCGACATCCACCTCATCGAATCCAGCGAGATCGGCATCGTCGGCGTGGGCGAAGCCACGCTGCCGCACATCCGCTTCTTCAATCGCCGCATCGGCATCGACGAGCGCGAGCTCATGGCCCACACGCAGGCCACGTTCAAGCTCGGCATCGAATTCGTGGACTGGGCCCGCAAGGGCGACAGCTACATCCATCCTTTCGGCGCCTATGGCTCGCGCATGGCGGGCGTGCCTTTCCATCATTACTGGCTGCGTCAGCGGGAGTCCGGCGACGCCACCGCGATCGACGAATACTCGCTGCCCATCATGGCGTCGCGCGCGAACCGCTTCGCGTTGCCTTCCGAGGATCCGACCTCGGTGATGTCCACGTTCGGCTACGCGTTCCAGTTCGATGCTTCGCTGTACGCGCAATACCTGCGCGGGTTCTCCGAGAAACGCGGCGTGCGCCGCACCGACGGCAAGATCGTCGACGTGCAGCTCCATGCCGAAGACGGGCGCGTGGAATCCGTGAAGCTCACCGATGGCAGCTCCGTCACCGGCGATCTGTTCATCGATTGCTCCGGATTCCGCGGCTTGCTCATCGAGCAGGCCCTGAAGACCGGCTACGACGAGTGGACGAAGTGGCTGCCCTGCGACCGCGCCATGGCCGTACCCTGCGAGAATTTCGGGCCGCTGACCCCCTACACGCGAGCGACCGCGCGCGAAGCCGGCTGGCAGTGGCGCATCCCGCTGCAGCATCGCACCGGCAATGGCTACGTGTACGGCAGCCGATTCATCAGCGACGACGAAGCCGCAGCGAAATTGCTGTCGCGCCTCGATGGCAAGGCGCTCGCGGAACCCCGGCCGCTGCGCTTCACGGCCGGCAGGCGGCGCAAGACCTGGAATCGCAACGTCGTGGCCATCGGTCTCTCGGGCGGATTCCTCGAGCCGCTCGAGTCGACGAGCATCTATCTGATCCAGATCGCCATCACCACGCTCATCGACTACCTGACCGACCGCTCGCCCGCGAATGGCAAAGATTTCGATCCGCGCACCGTCGAGGCCTTCAATCGGTGGATCGAGATGGAATACGAC
>JBKPPO010000335.1:0-4675 GCA_046733635.1 Pseudomonadota bacterium
GTGACATCCTTGGGTTGTAACGAACTGGCGATGAAGTTAGGCGATGTGCGTTTTCGCCACACTCAGGTGAAACCGCCCATGGCTGTGGTCTCTTTCCGTCGGCCTGAAAGCATCGGCGCATTCTGACCAGCGCCTCCCGCCAAAGGGCGATGTGCACGACGTGTCCGGATGTGCATGCTGTGGGTACCGATTACCTTTTCCTGTCCATCCCGGAGTTCCGTCCAATGCCAGATGCCGCGAGTCAGACTTATCCGTTCGCCCTGCCCGACCTGCCCTACGCGTATGACGCGCTGGAACCGCACATCGACGAAGCGACGATGCGCATCCATCACGACAAACATCACAAGGCCTACGTCGACAAGCTGAACGACGCGCTCGCGAAGGAACCCGCGCTCCAGAAGCAGACGCTGCTCGAACTACTCCGCGGCGTCGACAAACTACCGGACGCACTGCGTTCCGCCGTGAAGAACAACGGGGGCCAGCATTACAACCACGACCTCTTCTGGAATTCGCTCGGTTCGCCGAAGGGTCCGCGCGAACCGGGCGGAGATCTCGGCAAGGCGATTGCCGCGGAATTCGCCTCTTTCGACGACTTCAAGAAGAAATTCTCGGACACCGCCGCCAAACATTTCGCGAGTGGTTGGGTCGCGCTGATCTCGCGCGCCGGCAAACTACAGATCGTCGAACTGCACGATCAGCAGGTACCTCCGGCTTGGGAGGCGACGCCGCTGTTCATCGTCGACGTCTGGGAACATGCCTACTACCTGAAATATCAGAACCGCCGCCCGGATTTCCTCGCGGCGATCTGGAATGTGATCGATTGGGACAAGGCGGCGAAGCGATTCGCCGAGGGGCGCACCTCGACAGGGGTGTAGGATACTTCTGACTGCGGTAGGGCCCGTGCGCCGGACAGGCGGTGGACCCCGCAAAGGTAGACTTCAGCAATGCACGAGATAACTCAACAAGTTGTGGAGACCTCCCGGCCCATGAATCGCACCAGAGTCATGATCGTCGACGACCACCAGGTCGTTCGCGCCGGCCTCAAAACCTTGATCAACGGACAACCGGATCTCGCGGTGGTGACCGAAGCGAGCTCTGGCCGTGAAGCCATGGAACAGCTCCGACAGCACACGATCGACGTGTTGCTGCTCGATCTCTCCCTGCCGGACGTGTCGGGTCTCGACGTGCTCAAACACGCCAAGGCTCACTATGAATCCGTGGGCGTGCTCATTCTCTCGGCCTTCCCTGAAGCTCAGTACGGCTTGAACGTGCTTCGCGGTGGCGCCAGCGGGTTCGTCGGCAAGGGAACCGAGGAATCCGAACTCTTCCGAGCCATTCGCACGGTCGCGCGCGGCGGCCGCTACGTCGGTCCCGAACTTGCGGACCTGCTGGTGGCCGGCGTACGTGGCGACCCGAATGCCCCGCTGCACAGCATCCTCTCGGAACGCGAGTTCCAGATTTTTTGCAAGCTCGCGCAGGGCGAATCGGTGTCGGAAATCGCGAATCGGCTGTTCCTGAGCGTGAAGACGGTCAGCACCTACCGCAGCCGTATCCTCGAGAAGATGTCCATGAAGAGTAATGCTGACATCACCACTTATGCGCTGCGGAATAACCTCGTTCAATAGTTAGCCCTTCGGACGGGCGCCATGGACGAGGTCATGCAACCTTCACTGCACCCCGGTTCCGGGACGAATACGGAACATCAGGCCCGCCTCTCTGGCGGAAAGGATCCCCGGCCCAATGGTTCGCCGGGGAAGCCATTACGCATCCTGCTCGTCGAGGACTCCCCGCTGCTTCGCAGCCGCCTCGAGAGCATGTTGTCGCAGTACACGGCGTTCAAGGTCACCGGGCTCGCTGCCGCGGAGGCCGAAGCGGTGGAGAAACTCGATACGACGTCGTACGACGCCATCGTCGTGGACGTGGAGCTACGCCCTGGCAGCGGCATCGGCGTCATTCGGGAAGCGCGGGCGCGCAACCAGGATCTGCCCGAGGGCGGACACGTCTGGATCATCGTGCTGACGAACTACGACCTGCCCACCGTGCGCGAGCGGTGCATGTCCGCGGGTGCGGATTACTTCCTCGACAAGATGCGCGAGATCGACCAACTCATGCCGATCCTGCTGCAGATATCGGGACGAAAACCCTGACCTGGTTGCCCGCGCCTTCGCGGGCTTCTGCTTCGATGCGTCCGCCGATGAGCCCCAGGCGATGGCGGACGCTCGGCATCGAGCGCGCCAGGTTCACATCCATGGCGCCGCCGTCGTCACCGATGACGAGCGAGTAGCCGCCCTCCTCGGGTTCGATCACCATCTCCACGTTCTTCGCACTGCTGCGCCCGAGAATGCCGGTCAGCACTTCCTGCGCGACCCGGAACAGCGTGAGCTGCGCCGCGGGGCTCAGATCCAGCGAGTCATCGGGCAGCGTCGCGATGCATTCCACCCCTGCCTGACGGCAGTGCTCCTCGAAATGACTGCGAAGCGCCACACCCAACCCGAAATGATCGAGCAAGGACGGGCGCAGATTTTCCACCACGCGGCGCTTGAGGATCATCGCCTGGTTGAGCATCTGCACCACCGAGTTGAATTTCTCGGTGGCCGGCGCGTCGAGCGACGCGCCGATATGCGCGGACAGCCATTGCATGTCCATCTTCGCGGCGGTGATCAGTCCGCCGAGTTCGTCGTGCAACTGCTTCGCGAGTTCGGAGCGATCACGCTCCGTCGTATTCAGCAGATGCGTGGAGAGATCGCTGAGTTCCGCGATGCGCTGCTGGCTGGAATCTGTTTTGTCTGGCACGTCGACTCTGGAAGCGTCGCCTACGAGGGCATCAATAGTTCGGTAATTCCCCGGGCAAATCAACGAGGAATGCGGCGTGATTCTCGTCCTACGCAACGAGGGATGGCGCTCACGACTTCTCCTTGGTGGCGTGACGACGATACAGATTGATCAGCAAACTGACTGCGGCGAGCCAGAGCGACCGATGCTTGAGCAGCGAAAGCCCCATCGAGCCGAGCTTGAGCGAGCGCAGCCTGGCCCAGGGAGAATCCGCGGCTGCCGCGCGAACCTCGCGCAGGTTGAGTTCCAGCCAGGCGCGCTGGAGCTGCATCTCGGCGTCGAGCAATTTGGCGCGTTCAAGCGGCGAGATCACTGGGCGTGCTCCTGTCGGTGGGCGGCGTCGCTTGCGGTGGTTTGTCCGCCGGCGGTTCGCTCATCGGCGGCGTCCGGCCCGCCGGACGCGCAAGGGCACGAGACAACACCTCGAGATCCTGGCGCAGGCTGTCGAGAAACCAGTGCAACGAACCGATCTCGTTCGACGACGCCTTTTTCCGGGCCATCAATTGCGCGCCGATACCGAGGCCGATGAATCCAACGACCACGAGCGACAGAACGGGTACGCGCAGGTTGGGTGGCAGCGCGATCGCCAGCAACACGATGCCACCCCAGATGGCGATGAAGATCGCCGCGGCGGCAAACAACTTGAGCTGCAGTCTTGCCAGCAGCAACTGCGTCTCACCCTGGATCGCGATGCCCGCGGCGTCCATTCGTGTCTCGAGCATCCGCAGCATGTGCAGCGACATTTCCCGCGCTGCGGACATGCCTCCTTCTTCGGGTGGCGCCGACGGGAATTCGCTTTCGGGCACGTTCATTTGCGGGACAGCCGCGTGATCAGCAACGTGATCGCGCCGCCTAACAAGGCCGCGATGGCGACCGACTGCCAGGGGTTGGCGCGGACGTACTTGTCGGCGCGGTCTGCGAGCCCTTCGACGACTTCCTCGGCCTCGACGGCCGTGGCGGCAAGACGGGTCTTCGCCTGGGTCAAGGTCTCGGTGACGCGCTCCCGCACCGCAACCGCCGCGTCATCGCCCTGTTGTTCGAGGTCCCGCAGCAGCTTTTCGGCCTGGGACACGATGCGATTCAGTTCATCCACGGCGGGTTGGGCCGGGGAGAACTCGGATTGGTTGGCAGTTGATTGCATAGACACCTCTCTGGGTCGGCAGAATGGACTGGGTATGGGAGCGTCACACTAAGATTTGCTGCGCACGGCGGGTAGGACTAGGCCGACATGAAGATTGCCCTTGTGCTGCGCGCCTTTCCAGTGCAGTTGGCGGATACTGCTCTCCGTCTAGTGGAGAAGTGGAAGAGTGACGCGACGAGCCCCTCCCCTCGAAATAATTTCGCGTCATACGACCACCGAGCCATCCGTCCAGCGGCGTTTTCGTCGCTGGACCGGATGGCTCGTTTTCATTGCAGCACTGACCGCACTGGCCGGCTGCCGCTCACTCCCCGATGTCGAACTTGCGCGCACGCTGCCCGTCTCGCGGTCCCGAGTCCCGGTCGACATCGAAAGCGCCCAAGGAATGGTGGGCCGGGCGACGAGCCTGCGCCTGACGCGAAAGCTCGCCGCCACCGGCGACACCGCCCTGCTGGACTATCACCTGGCCGCCATGCGCGACATCGGCGCGCCGCCGCTCCTGCTCGGCAACCAGGTCGAACTACTGATCGACGGTCCGCGCACGTATCAGGCCGTCTTTGCCGCGATCGAGAAGGCGCGCGAATACGTGCTGGTCGAAAGCTTCATCTTCGAAGAAGCCGTGGAAGGCGACCGAAAGCTCAGCGAACTGCTGGCTGCCGCGCGCAAACGCGGCGTGCGCGTATACATCATCTACGACGCCATCGG
>JBKPPO010000336.1:0-24878 GCA_046733635.1 Pseudomonadota bacterium
TGCAACTGTAAGTTCAAGTCCGAGCTAGCTTTTATCGGCAACCACGCATGACTGCAAGGCTACCGCGTCACGGATACCATACGCGCCCATGGAGTTGTTCAACGACCTGCTTCCCGAACCCCTGCCCGCCGAACCCATGGCGCTCGCCCATGCCTGGTTCAGCACCGCGCTCGCTGCGCGTCAGCAGCCCAATCCCGACGCCATGGTGCTGGCCACGGCCAGCGCCGACGGCATGCCCTCGGCTCGCATCGTGCTCTGCAAGGAGTTCGATGTCGAACAGGGCCGCGTCTCCTTCGTGAGCAATTACGACTCGCGCAAGGGCCGCGAACTCGCTGAGAACGCCCGTGCCGCGCTGGTATTCCACTGGGACCATTCGCATCGCCAGATCCGCATGGAAGGCGTCGTCGTGAAGGCGCCCGGCGCGGAAAGTGACTCGTACTTCGCCTCGCGCAACTGGCAACGACGCATCGGTGCCTGGGCCAGCGCGCAAAGCCAGCCGCTGCGCTCACGCGAGCAACTCAATCTGGCCGTGAAGGCCGCGGCCGACAGATTCGGCGCGCCCGAACCGACGCTCGAGAACATCAACGACACCCCGGCCGCGGTGATTCCGCGTCCGCCGTTCTGGGGCGGCTACTACGTCTGGGCGGACGCCGTGGAGCTTTGGATCGAGGGCGCCTCGCGCATCCACGAACGCGCGCGATGGACGCGCTCGCTAACTACCGCGGGCGCGGGTTTCCGCGCCGGTCCGTGGTCGGCGACTCGCCTGCAGCCCTGAGCGACAGGATCTCGTCCGCGTGTGGCGCCAGATCCGCATCGGCTTCCTGCTGTTCATCCTCGCGATCGCCGCCTGGTCGAACTGGTATGACCGGCTGAGCACCACCGATTGGGACGAGACGCTCACGATCGGCGTTTTTCCAATAGATGACGCAGGTGATCCGGTCACGCGCGCATACATCGGGTCTCTGGACCACGGCGACGTCGTCGATGTGCAGGACTTCCTCAACGAAGAGGCCCGGGAATACGGAATCGGGATTCCCACACCGGTGAGCGTCCGCATGTTCCCCCCCGTGACCGAACCGCCGCCTGAACGCGACGCCAGCAGCGGCATCCTGGGCAACATGTGGTGGAGCCTCAAGATGCGCCTGTATGCGCGGCGCGCCTCGCGCGCCAGCGGACTGCCTGCACCGCAGATCCGGATCTTCGTGCGGTATCACAACCCCTCGTTCACGCAGCGTGTGCCGCATTCCGTTGGCATGCAGAAAGGGCTCGTGGGCGTGGTGCATGCGTTCGCGGAAGACGCCACACGCGGCGCCAACAACGTGGTGATCGCGCACGAGGTGTTGCACACGTTGGGCGCCAGTGACAAATACGACCTGACCAGTCTCGCGCCGCTGTTCCCGATCGGGTACGCCGAGCCCGATCGTTATCCGAGGTTTCCGCAGCCTTTCACCGAAATCATGGCGGGCCGGCGCGCGGTTACGCCCGTCGAGTTCGAGATGCCCCGCTCGCTCGACGAGGTCATCGTGGGCCCGGCCACGGCGCTCGAGATCCGGTGGATCCGCCAGTGACGACGCTGCTGCAGGCCGCAGCTCTCACGGTCACGGTGCCGGGCCGCGCGCTGGTGCGGGACCTCGACTTCGATCTCCGGGCCGGTGAGTTCGTCGCCCTGCTGGGCGGAAATGGCGCGGGCAAGTCCCTGCTGCTGCGCTCGCTCGCCGGCCTGCGCGCGCCTCAGGGCGGCGCCATCCGCGTTGCAGGCGATCACATCGAGGCCATGGACCGTCGCTCCGTCGCAAGGGCTTTGGGATTCCTGCCGCAGGATCCGGAGGCTGCGCCCCAGGGTCTCGTGCACGATACCCTTCTACTGGGCCGATTCGCACACCTCGGCTTCTTCGAACCCACGAGCGCCGCCGACGTCGCACGCGTCGATCATGCGCTCGAAGTCGTCGGACTCGCCGGCTTCGGCACGCGTGACCTCGGTTCGCTCTCGGGCGGCGAACAACGCCGCGCCGCCATCGCGCGCCTGCTGGTGCAGGCGCCGTCCATCTATCTATTGGACGAACCCACCAACCACCTGGACCCCGCGCAACAAATCGCGGTGTTGCAGCGGATGCAGGAACTCTCGCGGGAAGGCGCCGGGATCATCGCCAGTCTTCACGATCCCAACCTGGCATTGCGATTCGCGGATCGCGTCGGCCTCATGCGAGGCGATGGTTCGATGGAGATCGTGGCGACGGGCGCGCTCACGCCGGCTCACCTGGAGGACCTCTACGGACTGCGCTACGGCGAGACACGTCTCGGGGCGCTGAGGCTCATGGCCCCGGCTTGAAACTCCGGCAATCGCTGACGACGCGGTCGATCAACGATTCGAACGGCGGCGGCTCGCCTTCGAGGCTGTACCAGCGCGTCGCCACGTCCGTGCGGCGCTGGCGCACCGCCTCGTCCTCCACGAACGCGATCTCCTGGATCCGCAGCAGGCGATCGAGCGGATCGCCATTTCGCCTGGCGTCGAGTGCGCGCATCGCGACGAACAACTCCACCTCGCAATGCTCGGGCATGCCGGTGTCCCGCTTCACTGTCACCGCAGCCGTATCGTCCGCGGTTTCGATCCCGGGCGCTGCCTCGCCATTGGCCGGCGATTCGGCCGCAGGTGCGGCAGCAGCCTGGCTCGCCGCCTGACGTTGCTCCGCCAGGCTCTTGCTCGCGTTGTAGGCGTAGATCAACGCCGCCACCGCCAGGATGCCGAAGATGCCCCAGCGGAGGAACGGCCCCATCAGGTACCGAACCTCACCGTGTCGAGGATGGACTGGTGCAAGGGACCATTCGTGGCCAGCACCGTGGTCGTCGCCAAATTCACGGGCGCACCCTTGAGATCCGTGAAACGGCCGCCCGCCTCTTCCACGATGACGGTGAGCGCGGCGATGTCGAGGATGTTGACGTCGGACTCCAGAACCACATCCAGCGCAGCGCGCGCCAGCAGATGGTAATGCACGAAATCGCCGTAGCCGCGGATGCGGCTGATGCCACCTAACAACCCGCCGAAGCGCGACCAGGCCGGCGATGCCGCCAGCGTCTTGAGATTGCCCGTGGACACGATGGCATTCTCGAGTTTGTCCACCTTGCTCACGTGGATCTGTTTGCCATTGAGGAACGCGCCCTTGCCGGTTTCAGCCCAGGCGAGTTCGTCATAGGCCGGCGCGCAGGACACGCCGAGCACGAAACGCCCGCCGCGCATCAGCGCGATCTGTGTCGAAAAGAACGGGCACTCGCGAACGAAGGACTTGGTGCCGTCGATGGGATCCACCAGCCAGACGCTCTCGGCGTCCATGTCGGACTTGCCGGTCTCCTCGCCGTAGAAGCCATACGAGGGAAAACGCTTCGAGAGAAGATCGCGAATGGCCTCTTCCGAGCGCACATCGGCTTCGGTGACCGGCGTCTTGTCCGCCTTCACTTCGATCTTCACGTTGCGTTGATAGAAGCCGCGGATCACGTCGGCGGCGGCGCGGGCCGCGTCGAGTGCGGCCTGTAGTTCCTGGGAGGGTGCGGTCATGGCGGGCGAAGCCTGCGGGAGCGCCGCCGGAACTGTCAATTCACGGGGAATGCCGTTAGAGTGCGCCCCGCCGAAAGGTTACGGGAAGCTGGTGAGCCGGGAAAAACGGCGATTCCAGCACTGCCCCCGCAACGGTGATCGAACCCGCAGCATGCCAGACGCCACTGGGTGGTCCTCACGACGAGGACACCTGGGAAGGCGGCATGTGGAAGCCAGGCCTCCGCGCCCGGCTTCGGTTCGAGAGTCCGGAGACCGGCCGATCGGTAGTTCCCAGTGATGCGGCGGGCATCGGGACGGGCCATCGGCCCTCTCTCCTCTCGTCACCGGGTGTTCACCTTTCAGCCATGCGGGCGTGCATGGAAGGACTCCTCTGTGATTCGCCAATTCCGTTTTTCTCCGCTGTCGGCCGGCATCGCCGCCGCGCTCCTGTCTACTTCGGCCATCGCGCAGGATGAACTGCACGAGACGGTCATCACCGCCACACGCACCCCGGTGCCGCTGGATTCGGTCGGCGCGCCGGTCATCGTGATTTCGCGCGATGACATCGAGCGTTCGCTCGCCACCGATGTGAGCGAACTGCTTCACGGCCAGGCCGGGCTCGAGCTCTCGCGCAACGGCGGACTCGGCCAGACGACCACACTGTTCACACGCGGCACCGACAGCAACCATACCGTGGTGCTCGTCGATGGCGTGCGTATCAATCCGGGCACGATCGGCGGCGCGGCCCTGCAGAACATCGCGCCCGAATCCATCGAGCGAATCGAGATCGTCAAAGGCCCGCGCTCCTCTTTATATGGCACCGATGCCATCGGCGGCGTGATCCAGGTGTTCACGCGCGGCGCCTCGCAGGAAGGCTTCAGCGCCGGCGCCACGTACGGCAGCAACGAGACGCAACAATTGTTCGGCGATGCCGCGTTCGCGGCCGGCGAACGCTGGCGTTTCGGCCTCGGCGGCAGTTACGCCGAGAGCGAAGGCATCCCCGTGTTCGTCGACAGCGCGACCGACCGCGGCTATCGCAACGTCACGGGCCGCGCGTCCGTGGAATTCGCCGCGACGGAAGCGTTCACCGTCCGCGCGCGCGCCTGGCGCGCCACCGGCCGCACCGAATACGCCGATCAGGACTTCTTCAGCGGCGACTTCATCGACCGCTCCAACGATTTCGAGACCAGCGTGTACTCGGTGGAAGGCGACTACCGTGCGGCCAGCGGTCTCGGCGTCCGCGTGACGGCCAGCCGCGCCAACGACGACATCGATCAGCTGCAGGACAACTTTGGCAGCTTCGATTTCGCGCACACCCGCCGCAACAACATCGATGCGCAGGTGGATCTGCCGGAAGTCGGTGGCCACGCGCTCACATTCGGCCTGCAGCGCAGTGACGAGGAGACGGACGCGTTGTCATTCGGCACCGGCTTCGATGAGAGCACCTCGGTGACGCAGGCGTTCGCGCAGGACCAGTTCGAGATCGGCCGCGTGGGATCGCGCCTCGCCGTGGGCTTCGTGGATCACGAAACCTTCGGCAACGAACTCACGTGGAACGCCGAAGTCGGCGTGGGCTTCGACACGGGCACGCGCATCGCGTTGTCCGGCGGCAAGGCTTTCCGCGCGCCCGACGCCACGGATCGCTTCGGCTTCGGCGGCAATCCGGACCTGGAGCCTGAAGTCTCGCGCCAGGTGGAATTCTCGGTGCGTCAGAAGCTGGGCGAGAAGCAGCAGCTTTCGCTCGCGGCCTTCGACAACCGCATCCGCGATCTCATCAATTACGTGGTGCTGGATTTCAATACCTTCGACGGCGAGAACCAGAACATCGACCGCGCGCGCATCAAGGGCGTGGAACTGGGCTGGGCCTATGCGGGAGAAGCCTGGCGCGCACGCGCCGATCTCACGCTGCAGGATCCGCGCAACGAGGACACCGACACCCGTCTGCTGCGCCGTTCGCGCGAGGCCCTGTCGGTGGCCGTGAATCGCACCGTGGGCAAACTCGACCTGGGCGTGGACGTCGTCGCTTCGGGCAATCGCAAGGATGTCGGCGCCGCGACGCTGGATTCGTACACGCTCGTGAACGCCACGCTGCGTTACCGCGCCACGGATGCGCTGTCCGTCCAGGGCCGCTTCGAGAACCTGCTCGATGAGGACTACGCGTTCGCACAGGGTTACCGGACGGAAGGCCGGACGTACACGATCGGAGTACGCTTCAGCTTCGACTGAACGACACCGGAGGCGCCATGGGCAATCGCTTGAGCAAGATCTACACGCGCACGGGCGACGATGGCACCACCGGACTCGGCGATGGGAACCGCGTGCGCAAGGACGCTGCGCGCGTCGAGGCCTACGGCACCGTGGACGAAGCGAACAGCGCGATTGGCGTGGTGCTCGCGGTGCCGGGCCTTCCCGGGGAAGTGACGCGGGCGCTCACCGGGATCCAGCACGACCTGTTCGATCTCGGCGGCGAGCTCTGCATCCCCGGCAGCAGCATGATCAAGGCTGAACGCATCACGGAGCTCGAGCAGCTTCTGGATGGGTTCAACGATCCGCTGCCACCGCTCAAGGATTTCATCCTGCCCGGCGGCGGCGCCGCGGCCGCCGCCTGTCATCTCGCCAGAACGATCGTGCGGCGCGCCGAGAGACGGGTGTGGACGCTCGCGGAGTCCGAGGCCGTCAATACCGAAGTGCCGCAATACCTCAACCGCCTCTCCGATCTCCTGTTCGTCATCGCCCGAGTGCTGGCGCGTCACGAAAACGGGTCCGAAGTCCTGTGGCGCCACGACCGCGGCCGCTCGTGACCGTCGGACAAATCGGAACGTTCCTCGGACTCTAGAAAGCGGCGCCGGGGTTCACCGCCGCGGCGTACAGCGAACTCTGCAACACGTTCAACGCACGCGGCTCCAGTCGAACGACGGCCCGGGATCGGTCTTCCGTCCCGGCGCCACGTCACTGTGGCCGACGATGCGGTCGGGCGTGATGGCGGGATAGGCGGCTAACAACTTCGGCAGGAGATCGCGCAGCGCCGCGTATTGCGCGTCCGTGTAGGGCACGTCGTCCGCGCCTTCGCATTCGATGCCGATCGAATAGTCGTTGCAGGCTTCGCGTCCCTGCCAGCTCGACCGCCCCGCATGCCAGGCGCGGTCCTTGAACGACACGAACTGGATGACCTCGCCGTCGCGCCGCAGGAAGAGATGCGCGGATACGCGCAGGGCGGCAACTTCCGCGAAGTAGGGATGCGCCGCCGGCGGCAGGCTGCCCGTGAACAATCGCGACACCCAGGGTCCGCCGAACTCGCCGGGCGGCAGGCTGATCCCATGCAGCACGATCAGATCGGGCGCGACGCCCGCGGGACGTTCATCGAAGAACGGACACAACACCTGCTTGATGCCGATCAGGAGGCCGGTGGCGGAGTCGACACGCATGGGGCGCGAGCATGCCACAATATTCGCGGCCAACCGCTGCACGAACGATGAATCAACATTCTCCAAATTCCGAATGGGCCGCGCGCGACCTCGCCCATGTCTGGCATCCCTGCACGCAGATGAAGGACCACGAGTCCGTGCCCATGATCCCGCTGAAGTCGGGCTCGGGCGTCTGGCTCGAGGACCAGGCCGGCAAGCGTTACATCGATGGCATCAGCTCCTGGTGGGTGAACCTGTTCGGCCACTCGAACCCGCGCATCAACGAGGCGGTCACCCGGCAGTTAGGCCGCCTGGAGCATGCGATCTTCGCGGGCTTCACGCACGAACCGGCGGTCACGCTCGCGGAGGAACTCGTGCGGCTCGCGCCCGCGGGACTCAACCGCTGCTTCTTCGCCGACAATGGCTCGGCGGCCATAGAAGTGGCCGTGAAGATGAGCTTCCACCACTGGCGCAATCGCGGCATGCCGCGCAAGACGCGATTCATCACGCTCGCCAACAGCTACCACGGCGAAACGCTGGGAGCGCTGGCGGTCGGCAACGTGGAACTCTACAAGTCCATCTACCGGCCGCTGCTCATGGACGTGATCACCGTGCCTTCCCCGGATGCGTTCATGCGTGAGCCCGGAGCGACGCCGGCCGAACACGCGCGGCTGATGTTCTCGCACATGGAACGCGCGCTCGAAGACAACCACGAGGAAGTCGCCGCGGTCATCGTCGAGCCGCTGGTGCAATGCGCAGGCGGCATGCGCATGCACGACCCGGTGTACCTGAAGCTGCTGCGTGAGGCCTGCGATCGTTACGGCGTGCAGCTCATCGCGGACGAAATAGCCGTCGGCTTCGGGCGCACGGGCACGATGTTCGCCTGCGAGCAGGCCGGCATCCGGCCGGATTATCTCTGTCTCTCCAAAGGCCTCACGGGTGGCTACCTGCCGCTGTCCATCGTGATGACCACCGACGAGATCTACGCCTCGTTCTACGACGAATACGTCAAGCTCAACGCGTTCCTGCACTCGCACAGCTACACGGGCAACCCGCTGGCCTGCGCCGCGGCCAATGCCACGCTCGCGATCTTCCGCGAGGAGCCCGTGCTCGAACGCAATCGCGAGCTCGCGCGAGCGATGCGGGAGAGCGTTGCCCATCTCGAAGACCATCCGCACGTGGCCGAGATCCGCCAGTGCGGCATGATCCTCGCGATCGAAGTCATGAAGAATGCCGCGGACCGCGTGCCCTGGCCTTTCGAGCAACGCCGCGGATTGCGCATCTATCGCCACGCGCTCGAGCAGGGCGCGCTGATCCGCCCGCTCGGCACACTGGTCTATTTCATGCCGCCCTACGTGATCACACCCGAAGAGATCGGCACGCTCGCGCGCATCGCCACCGAAGGCATCGAACTCGCATGCGCCTGACGCGGATATTCGTCGAGCAAAGACTCGTCTCCGGCAAGGGCGTCGGGCTTCCCGAGCAGGCTGGACTACATCTCACGCGTGTATTGCGGCTCGATCCCGGCGCGCCCGTCACGTTGTTCGATGGCAGCGGCGGCGAATACGAGGGCACGCTGGAGCGCGACGGAAGGAACTGGTGGGCCAAGGTCGGAAAACATCACGCCGTGGAGCGCGAGTCCGCGTTGTCGATCACGCTGCTGCAAGGCATTTCCCGCGGTGAGCGCATGGATCTCATCATCCAGAAAGCCACCGAGCTCGGCGTGACGCGCATCGTGCCCGTGCTCGCCGAGCGCTCGGTGGTGAAGATCGACGCCAAACAACGCGATCGCAAACGCGACCACTGGCAGGCCATCGCCGTGGCCGCCTGCGAGCAGAGCGGGCGAAACCGGGTGCCGCCGGTCGCCGAAGCCGTATCGCTGGGCGACGCCATCGCCGCGCTCCCGGCCGAGGGCGCACGCTGCCTGCTGGCCGTGGATGGCGACGCACCGCTGTCCGATGTGCCCGTGGGCGGGCCCGTCACGCTGCTCATCGGCCCGGAAGGTGGACTCGCGGACAACGAGCAGAAGTTTGCCCGTGCCCACGACTTCCGCGGCTACCGCATCGGCCCGCGCATCCTACGCACCGAGACCGCGGGACTCGCGGCCATCGCGGCGCTGCAGACGCTGGGCGGAGATTTCTCGCGGTGAGCCTGCGCACGCTGCACGTCACGCGTTACGTGACCCCGTTGCGTGAAGGCGGCTCCCTGCCCGCCATCGTCGAAGGCGAAGACCAGGGTCTGTACGTGCTGAAATTCCGCGGCGCCGGCCAGGGCGCCAAGGTGCTCGTGGCCGAGCTCATCGTCGGTGAGCTCGCGCGCGTCGCCGGTCTCGCCGTGCCCGAGATCGTGTTCATGGAGCTCGACGCCGACCTCGCGCGCACCGAACCCGACGGCGAGATCCAGGATCTGATCCGCGCCAGCGCCGGACGCAATCTCGCGCTCGACTATCTACCCGGCTCCGTCACGTTCGATCCCGTGGCGGACCAGCCCGATCCCGGTGTCGCCTCGCGCGTCGTCTGGTTCGACGCCTTCACGAGCAATCTGGACCGCACCGCACGCAACGCCAACATGCTGATGTGGCACCAGAAGCTCTGGTTGATAGACCACGGCGCCGCCCTGTATTTCCACCATGGCTGGGACGGCACGCCCCGCGCGGCCGACCCGTTCCCGCTGATCAGGAATCACGTGCTGCTGCGGTACGCCGCCGCGCTGGCGGATGTGGATGCGGAACTCGCGTCCGCTCTCACGCAGGAAAAGATCCGCGCCATCGTCGGGCAGGTGCCGGAAGACTGGCTCGGCGGCCCCAACGCCTTCGGCCCGGCCGCGGCCATACGCGAGGCCTATGTGAATCACCTGTGGCAGCGGCTCCAGCCGCCGCGCTCTTTCGTCGAGGAGGCACTCCGTGCACGCGCCCTGCTCGTATGACTACGCGGTGATCCGCGTCGTGCCGCGCGTGGAGCGGCAGGAGTTCATCAACGCCGGGGTGGTCGTCTGGTGCCAGGAGCGCGACGTGCTCGAAGCACGCATCGAACTCGACGAAGCCCGGCTGCTCGCGCTGCATCCCGCGGCGGACATCGAAGCCATCCGCCGGCATCTCGCGAGCTTCCGCATCATCTGCGCGGGCGGACCGGAATCGGGCCCGATCGGACAACTCGCCAAACGCGAACGCTTCGACTGGCTCGTCGCGCCTCGCAGCACCATCATCCAGTGTTCGGCCGTGCACGGCGGCCGGTGCGTCGACGCCGGCGGCACACTCGACGCGTTGCTCGACAGCATGGTGAGGTCTGCTCCGGCTCGATGAGCCGCGAGCAGGTCTACTCGACGAGTACCGACGTCTCTTCCGAGATCATCTCTTCGATGCGCTCGAGATCCGGAATCCACGGCGCTTCGTTGATCATCCGCACCTGCGAAATGATCGGCGTGCGTTCCGGGAACGTCCGCGTCGGATCCGGCCGCAGGATGTCCGCGCTGACGCGCACGAGCTGAGGAAAGCCCTGCGACACGATCCCGTAATACCCGCCTTCCACCTGCGATCCCAGCGCGAACAGCACCACGACACGCGTGCGGCCCGTGAGCGGCGGAATCGTCTGCCCGCAGGTGCCTTCGAACGACACCAGCGGAATGTTGCGGCTGCCCCAGGCGAACGTGCCCAGGTACCACGGCGGCGCGCCCGGCATCTCCGATGGTGTGTTGAAACCCACGACTTCGGCGACGCAGGAGCGCGGGATGATCAGGCGGCCGTCCAGCAAGGGGATCAGCAGGCTGTAGATTTCGGAGATTCTTTCCGCCATACGAGCCTCTAGTTAGCCTCGCGCAGGTGCGCTTCGCGGCGGCGTGCGATCAGCGGCTCGATGGCTTCGAGCAGCTGCGCCTCCTGGTAGGGTTTGCCCAGGTAATCGTCCACGCCGATCTCGATGGCGCGCGCGCGGTGCTTCTCGCCGACGCGCGAGGTGATCATGATGATGGGGATGCCGGAGAGCCGCGAATCCGCGCGCACCTGCGTCGCGACTTCGTAACCGTCCATGCGCGGCATCTCGATGTCGAGCAGGATGATGTCCGGCGTGTGCTCCTGGAGCATCTCGATGGCGTCCACGCCATCGCGAGCAGTCAGCACGCGCATGCCATTGCGTTCGAGCAGGCGCTGCGTCACGCGACGCACCGTGATGGAGTCGTCGACCACGAGCGCGATCGAACGCGTGTCGGTCTTCTCGCGCGGCATCACCGGTTCCGTGCGCGCACGCCAGTCGGCGCGCACCAGCGCTCCGATGTCGAGAATGATGACGATGCGGCCGTCGCCGAGGATGGTGGCGCCGGAGATGCCGCGGATGGCGGCGATCTGCGGACCCACGTTCTTCACGACGATTTCCCGCGAGCCGACGAGTTCGTCGGTGACGAGGCCGGTCGAGTGCTCGCCCGCGCGCACGAGGATCACGGGCACGGTGACGTCGCCGTCGGGCAGCGGACCGGGCTCGCGTCCCACGTAGAACGCGAGGTGCTGGAACTTGTACTTCTGCCCGCCGTACTCGAACGGCGGCGCTTCGGGCCCGAGGTGCGCTTCCACCTCGGCGCGCGAGAGGCGTACGACACCTTCCACGGTGGGCAGCGGCAACGCGTAGAACTCATCGTTGGCGCGCAGGATCAGCGCGTGGCTGATGGCCAGCGTCAGCGGCAGGCGGATCACGAACTTCGAACCCTGGCCCTGCCGGGATTCCATGTGCAGCGCGCCGCCAAGCTTCTTGATCTCGTTGGCCACGACGTCCATGCCCACGCCACGGCCGGAAAGCGTGCTCACCGCACCCGCGGTGGAGAAGCCCGGTTCGAGGATGAGCTGCATGATGTCGTCGTCGGAGAGCTGCTGATCCGCGCGGACCATGCCGAGCGAAATACCCTTGTCGCGGATGGCCTTGAGGTTGAGGCCGGCGCCGTCATCGGACACTTCGACCACCACTTCCGAGCCTTCGCGATGCAAGGCGATCGTGATCGTGCCCGACTCGTTCTTGCCCGCCTTCTTGCGGTCCTCGGGCTTCTCGATGCCATGCGCCACGGCGTTGCGCAGCATGTGTTCGAACGGCGGCATCATGCGCTCGAGCACCTGCCGGTCGAGTTCGCCCGAAGCGCCTTCGATGGTGAGCTCGGCTTTCTTGCCGGTGTCCGTCGCGGCCTGGCGCACGATGCGCGCCAAACGCTGAACGTGCCGCTGGAACGGAACCATGCGCGTGCGCATGAGGCCGTTCTGCAGCTCGTTGATGGTGCGCGCCTGCTGGGTCAGCAGGTTCTGCGTGTCCTTGGTGAGGTTCTCGAGCAAGCCCTGGATCGAGCCCACGTCGTTGGCGGTTTCCGCGAGCGCACGCGAGAACTGCTGAATCGAGGAGTAGCGATCCAGCTCCAGCGGGTCGAACTCGCTGCGCTGGCCGCCCTCTTCTTCGTAGCGATGCAGGATCTGCGCTTCGGTCTCCAGCTCCAGCTTGCGGAGCTGTTCCTTGAGGCGCGTGACCGTGCGCGAGAGCTCGCCCACGTTGAAGTCGATCGAGCCGATCTGCTGTTCGAGGCGCGCGCGCGCGATGCTGGCTTCGCCCGAGTTGTTGAGGAGCTGATCCAGCAGTTCCGCGTCGACGCGCGCGAGTTCGGGGCGATCCGAAGGCGCGGACGGCTCGCGGCCCGGCGGCACGGCGCCCGGCGGCAGCAACGGCGCATCGGGCGCCTCGCTGTCCTTGGCAACCTTGTTGAATCCCGCCGATACGGGCTCGCGCACCGGCGCCCGTGTGACGATGGACTGCGGCTCGGCCGGCGCGCTGGCGACGACGGTGGGCGGCTCGTAGGCCGGCGCTTTCTCGACGATCGACACAGGGTCGACGGGTGCAGCCTGCTCGACGACCGAGACCGGCTCCACCAGGTCGGAAGTCGCCTGTAAATCCGCATCCAGCGGCAACACGTCGAGCGAATCCGATGTCACGTCCTGCGAGGACGGCGCGGGATTCCAGACCGGGGCCAGCAACGGCGCTTCCGGCGCGGATTCCACGCGCGGCGGCGAATCGGTTCGCGCCCACGAAGAGGCCAGACTCACCGGCGGAACCGAATCCGGCAGTTCTTCCGAAGCCGCGCTCGCGGGTGCGGGAGCGGGTGCGGGTGAAGGTGCAGGCGCAGGTGCGACGACCGCAGCCGGCGCGGGCGCGGCAGGCGCTGGCGCAGCCGGCGCGGGCGTACCCGTGATCAACCCATGGATCCTGGCGATCAGCCCGCGCGCGGTGGGAACACCCTTGCCCGAGCTGACCCATTCGCGCATGCGCGCGAGCTCATCGAGCGCCGACTGCGCAAGACTGAAGGCACGATCGTCGGGAGCCACGACGCCGCTGTCGATCTGCATGAACAGGGTTTCGAGCTCATGAGAGAGGTCCCCCATCGGCATGAGCCCGGCCATGCGAGCGCCGCCCTTGAGCGTGTGCAACGGGCGCTTGAGCGCCGTGAGCCCGTCGACACTGCTGCGATTCTCGTTCCACTGCGCGAGCGCGTTCTGGGAGGAATCGATGAGCTCCACCGCTTCGTCGGTGAAGATGCTCGCGATCTCCTGGTCGAAATCCGTGAGCACGTCCTCGGTGATTTCCGGCGCTGCGGCCGCGGGAGCTGGCGCCGTCTGCGCTGGCGCAGCCGCCGCGCCGACTACAGTCTTTTCGGCTGCCGGAAAGGGAGCGGGGGGCGCCGCGACCGCCGGCGCGGGAGCAGCGGGAGGCGCGGGCGGCGGAGCCGCGGCGAGTTCCGCCGCGCGGGCCGCCGCGATCAGGCGCCCCTCGAGTTGTTCGGTGGCTCGTTCGATGCGCGCGAGCAACGCGCTGTGCGAGTGGAAGAATCCCGTGGATTCATCGAGGTGAGCGGCGACGGTTCCCATCGCGTTCATGCAGTCGCTCAGCAGCGCGAGATCCTGAGTCTCGAGACCCACACCGCTGTCGAAGGACTTGCGGATCCAATGTTCCAGCGGCGCCGTGAGGCGAATGCCATGACGGGCCTCCGCCATTCGCGAGCTGCCGGACAACGTGTGGCAGGCGCGGTAACACTCTTCGCTCACGATGTGCGGCTCGGCTCGCTTGCGCTCCGCCTCGACCCAGCGCAACACCGCCTGGATGTTCACCTGAGTCTCGCGGCTGTAGATCTCCTTGAGCTGCAGATCCGCGCTGGGTTCTTCATCCGGCGCGGACAACACGATCTCCTCACCGGGCACGTCCGAGGATTGCGATTCCTCGACGCTGATGCCCCAGTCTTCGATCGCGGGCTGCATCGACGTGTCTTCGAGCGACGCGATCTCCGCAGGCTCTTCGAGCGGGAAATCCAGCGGCGGCGATGCCGCCGGCGGCTGGATCGTCGGGATGTTCGCCGGAGGAACATTGGCCGGCGCCGGGCGGGCCGGCGACTGCAACGCGGCCACACGGTTCGTGGCTTCGATGACATCGTCGCGGCGCGTGTCCATGGTGCGCTCGAGCGCTTCCATCGCTGCGGTGGGCGCGGCGGGCGCGCCCTTGTTGGCAGCCAGCGCATGCGCGCGGTCTACGATGTCCTTGACCCGAGCCGGCGGCGGACTGCCCGCCTCCAGCGCGTTCACGAGTTCGCCCGCCACCTGGGTGGCATCGCGCACCGTTGCCAGGATCGAGGGCGAGCGTTGCAGCGTATTGTCGATCACGCGGTTCAGCAGGTTCTCGATCGCCCAGGCGAACTCGGCGATGTCCGTGGCGCCGACCATGCGGCCCGAACCCTTCAGCGTGTGGAACGCGCGCCGGACTCCGGACAGCGATTCCGCCTCGAGCGGGTTCTGTTCCCAGACCGGGAACAGTTTCCCGATGCGGGCGACCTCTTCCCGCGCCTCTTCTATATAGAGAGTCAGCAGCTCGGGATCGATGTGGACCTGTTTGTGGGCCGGCGGGGTGGAGCCATGCAGCGTCGGCGCACCCTGCGAGGCCGGTGCGACACCGGCTTGCAGCGCATGCGCGCGCGCCGTGGCGCCCGCGTCGGCCAGCAGCACCGTGGCCGCATAGGCTTCGGGACCCAGCGGGGGAACAGTGGGCACCACGCGCTTCGGCATCTGCGACAGCGCGAGCAGGCACGTCTGCGCGTTGTCGAGCATGTACCAGGGATCCGCGCGGCCGGCCTGCAGCGTCTCCATGTAGTACTCGAGACTGACTACCGCGTCCGCGAGACGGTCGAGGTAGTTGGGCGGAACCGCCGTGCCACCGGGCTGCAGCAGTTCCTTCAGGTTCTTGGCGATGCCGTCGACGATCTCGACCGCACGCGTCTTGCCGAGCATGTTGAGGCCGGCCTTGATGCCGGCGACGAGACCGGGCCAGGCATCGAGCGCCGCGACATCCAGCGTGCCTGCGACATTCGCGGCAATCGCTTCCTTCACGCGCACGAGATTGACGCTGCACTCACGCAGCACCGCGGCCTGCACGACCTGGAAGTCCGCATCGGTCTGCGCAGGTTCTTCACCCCCGGGCGCCGCGGTCTTCGGCACGATGAGGCCGATGAGCTCGCGATCCAGCCGGTCTTCGACATTGATCAACGTGGCCGCGATGTGCACCAGCGCGGCATGATCGGCCGGAGTCTTGCCCGCGGCCATGGCTTCGAGGCGGCTCGTCTCTTCGAGCACGAGCTGACGAAGTTCGCCGAGACCCAGCACCCCGAGGGTGTCGCCGATCTTGCGCAACATGCCGACCTGCGCTTCGAGCTCGGCCGGCTGGCCGCCCCGACGCACGTAGATGTCGAGCACGTCTTTGACCTTGCCGAGGTCCTCACGGATGGCGGCCGACACGGTGTGCATGAGCTTCACCGACGGCGCCGAGAGGTTCTCGCGTTCCTGCTCGACCGAATCGTCGACCAGCAGCAGTTCGTTCAGGCGGAACGAGGCACGCACGGCGGTGATCTTGGGGCCGTCCGTGGTGGCGCGCGCCGCGTAGTAGAGAAGATTGTTGAGCAGCTCGACGGGCGGGTTCTGCGCGTAGCGGCCTTCGCCCTGCGTGTAGAGCTGGAGGATCTCGCGATCCGCGAGGCCTAACAACCGTTTGATGGAGACGCCGGTCTCGAGACCGCCTTCCCGGAGCGCCTCGATGATCGCGCCCGTCACCCACCAGAGCTGGAACACCGGCTGCTTGGTGGCCACCTGCTCGAGCTGGTGCGCGACGGTCTCGAGGATCTCGAGGTTCTGTTCGGGACGTTCACCACGGATCCAGCCCACGAGGCCGAGCTGGAATCGTGTACGCAGACGGCGGGCCCACTGCGCCACCGTGAGCTGCGGTTCGCCGGCCGCAGGCGCGACCGGTGCAGCCTGCTGGTCGGATTTGAGATTGAGCAGCAGCAACGTGCCTTCGGAGAGCAGCGGCGAGCCGCGCACGGCGCGCAGGTCGTTGAGCAGCGGCAGCAGCACCAGCGCCAGATCCCGGCCACCCGCGAGCACGCGCTCGACGTAGCTGGGAAGCTGGACCATGGCGCGCATGAGCGCGTCGAGGGTTTCAGCCTGGTTCTTCTGCGCGGCGGGCGTGAGCAGGTAGTGAGTGACCTGCTCCATTTCCTCGGCGAGCAACGCGGCGCCGAAGATCTCGAGCAACCGCAGCACACCCTGGACCTGGTGCAGGTCGCTGATGCATCGCTGCAGCAGCACCACGTTCTCGGGTTGTTCGACGAAGGTTTCGAGCGCGGTGCGCGCTTCGCCCAGCGTGTGGTTGAGCTCGCGGCCGACTAGATCCAGAGTCTGTGAGGCGACTTCAGGCATTTCGTTCTTGGTCAGTAAATCCGTTTACGAGGCCAGCGACACCGAGGAGCGCGTGCGCGTCGTCGCGCCGCTGGCGGGAGCCGTGGGGACGATTCCGGTGGTCGCCGCAGCCGCGGCCGCGATGGCGGCGCCCGCGGCAGCGACCTGGCGCGGCACCGGCGCGCCGGGCAGACGGAATCCGGAAGCGGATTGACGCATGGCCGCGGAGAGCTGCGCGAGCTTGGAGATGCTCTGCGAGGTGGCGGTGGTCGATTCCGCCGTCTGCGTGGAGATCTCCTTGAGCACCTGCATGTTCCGCGCGATCTTCTGCGCCTCGGTCACCTGCTGGCGCGAGCTCGCGAAGATGTTCTGCACGAGGCTCGCGATCTGATTGGAAACCTGCTCGATCTCCTCGAGCGCGGCGCCGGCGTTTTCGGCCAGCAGCGCTCCGCCCACCACGTCGGTGGTGGAACGTTCCATCGAGACGACGGCTTCGTTCGTGTCCGCCTGGATCGCACGCACCAGGGTTTCGATCTGGCGCGTTGCCGCAGCGGCGCGTTCGGCCAGGCGCTGCACTTCGTCGGCGACCACCGCGAAGCCGCGGCCCGCGTCACCGGCCATCGAGGCCTGGATGGACGCATTGAGCGCGAGGATGTTCGTCTGCTCGGCAATGTCGTTGATGAGTTCGACGATGTTGCCGATTTCCTGCGACGACTCACCCAGGCGCTTGATGCGCTTGGAGGTCTCCTGGATGGTCTCGCGGATCGTGTTCATGCCGTCGATCGTGCGGCGCACGGCGTCGCCACCCTTGTGCGCGACGTCCACCGAATGACGCGCGACGTCGGACGCGCGCTCGGAATTCCCCGAGATCGCCTCGGTCGACGCGGCCATGCTGCCGGCCGATTCCGTCGCGCCGGAGATCTGCTTCGATTGCGCGCTCGAGGCTTTTGCGAGGTGCTGCGACAGCGCCTGCGTCTGGCGCGTAGCGCCGTCGAGCTGGATCGCGGACTGGTTGATGGTGCTCACCAGGTCGCGCAACACGCCGATGGCGTAGTTGATCGAGTCCGCGATCGTGCCCGTGATGTCCTCGGTGACGGTCGCCTGGACGGTCAGGTCGCCATCCGCGAGCGGCGCGAGTTCGTCGAGCAGGCGCAGGATGGCCTGCTGATTGCGTTCGGTTTCCTTGCGCTGTGCGAGCGAGAGCGCTTCGCGGTGGCCGATGTCGGCCTCCACCACCTTCACGCGCTGGAACATCAGCATGCAGGGCACGGCGGCCGCCAGCGCCAGCGCGGCAGCGACGAGATACAGGAGCTGCATCTGCACGAAGTAGCCTGCGACCGCGGTGAGCGCAGCGAGCACGACGCAGGCGAGCGTGGTGCTGATCAGCGTGTTCAGGGATTTGAGCGTGCGGGTTCCGCCGCCGATTTCAGGGTTCATGCCGCGGCCTCCTGGAAGGACGGGCTCTCCACCAGCTGACGCAGGCTCAATACCGGCCATTGCTCCGGACCGCGCTTGAACGCGCCGGCAAGATATCGTTCGCAACGCACCACCGTCGGCGGCGCGTCACCGGAAAATTCGGATTCGGAGAAGCGGCGGAAGCCGAGCACTTCGTCCACGAGCAGACCCGCGGGCACTTCGCGGTGGTTCACGACGATCACGCGCACGTTGCGCGAGTTCGGCGTCACGCCCGAGCCCAGGTACTGGCGCAGGTCGAGAATGGGCAACAGTTGTCCGCGGACGTTGGCAATTCCCTTGACCCAGGTCTTCGCGCCCGGGACCCGGGTGAGTCCCGGCGGCACCGCCAGCACTTCACGGGTTTCTTCACGCGCGGCGAGATACAACTCGCCAGCCATGCGGAACGCCACGCCTACCCACTCGCGCGCGCCCGGATTCTCGGAGGCGGCGGCAGCAGTGACGGCGCGACCGCGTCTCTCGAGTTCCGCGAGGAGCTCGAAGGGACGATCGCGCAGGGATTTGAGCGTTGCGACCTCGGACATATCAGGCCGCGAGCGTCGCCTGCGCCTTGGCCACGAGCTGGTCCGGCGACACGGGTTTGACCATGTAGTCCACCGCGCCCTGGCGCAGACCCCAGATCTTGTCCGTCTCCTGGCCCTTGGACGTGACCATGATGATCGGAATGGTCTTGGTCTTCGGATCGTTGGCGAGCGTGCGCGTGGCCTGGTAGCCATTCACGCCGGGCATCACCACGTCCATGAAGATGAGATCGGGGGTCATCTCCCGCGCCATGCGCACACCTTCCGCGCCGTCGTTGGCGGTGGCGGTCTGGTAGCCAGACTTCTCCAACGCCTTTTTCATGACGTGCACTTCGGTCGGGGAATCATCCACGATCAGGATGAGAGCCATGTTCACCTCGCACCCACGTGCGTTTCGATGGCGGACAACAGTTCGTCCTTCGTGAACGGCTTCGTGAGGTAGTACTCCGAGCCCACGATGCGTCCACGCGCGCGATCGAACAGGCCGTCCTTCGAGGACAGCATGATCACGGGAATCGATTTGAAGACCTTGTTGTGCTTGATGAGCGAGCAGGTCTGATAACCATCGAGGCGCGGCATCATGATGTCGACGAACACGATGTCGGGCGTGTAGTCGGCCACCTTGGCCAGCGCGTCGAACCCGTCGACCGCCGTATAGACCTCGCAACCTTCCTTGGCGAGCAGGGTCTCAGCCGTCTTGCGGATGGTCTTGGAGTCGTCGATGACGAGGACCTTCAGACCCTTGAGGTGGGAGCTGGTGTCGTTCACACGCAATCCTCTGCTGAACAAACAAAAAAGCCGCCGGAAATCGCTTCATTCCCGCTGTTAAAACCGGGTCCGGCTTGGCAAGCTGCTCGGCGTTTTAACATATAGGAATACCCCCGGCTATGCCGGTCACGTCACGTTTTTGAGGTCGGAGTTCTTGATGCCGAAAACTACTAGTCTTGCCGTCGTAATGGACCCCATCGCGAAGATCAAATTTGCGAAGGACTCCACACTTGCGATGTTGCTTGCCGCGGCTGCCCGTGGCTGGCAGATCACCTACTTCGAGCAGTCGGACCTCTTCCTTCGCGATGGCGTCGCGTTCGGACGCGGTCAGCCGCTGCAGGTGTTCGCGAATCCCGAAAAGTGGTTTGAACTCGGCGAGCGTCAGCTCTACGAACTCGGGAAGTTCGACGTCGTGTTCATGCGCAAGGATCCGCCCTTCGACGCCGAGTACATCTACACCACGTACATCCTCGATCGCGCCAAGGCGGCGGGCGCGTTCGTCGCCAATGATCCGCAGGGCCTGCGCGACATGAACGAGAAGGTGTTCACCGCGTGGTTCCCTCAGTGCTGCGCGCCGACGCTCATCACCCGATCCGCCGCCGAAATCTCCAGCTTCGCCGACGAGCACGGCAAGATCGTCGTGAAACCGCTCGATGGCATGGGTGGCAAGTCCATCTTCGTCACCGAGAAGGGTGACAAGAACCTTCCTGTGATCATCGAGACGCTCACTGACAACGGTGCGCGGTTCGCGATCGCCCAGCGCTACGTGCCGGACATCGTCGCCACGGGAGATTCCCGCGTGCTGCTCATCGACGGTCAGCCAGTCCCTTACGCACTTGCACGTATCCCCGCGGCCAACGACAACCGCGGCAATCTCGCGGCGGGCGCCAAAGGCGTAGGACGAGAACTCACCGACCGCGATCGCTGGCTGGCGGCGCAGATAGGCCCTGTGCTCGCCGACCGCGGCATGGTGTTCGTCGGCATCGACGTGATCGGCGGCTTCGTCACCGAGATCAACGTCACGAGTCCGACAGGAATCCGTGAACTCGACAAGCAGTTCGGGCTCAATATCGGAGATATGGTAATTGCCGCCTTCGAACGCCGGCTCGCCTCGGCCCGCAGATAATGAGCGCCCGCGCCCTCCAGCTGCGTGAAGGCAATGCCCCATCGCGCGACCGCCTGACCACCACGATCTTCATGGCGGCGCTCGTGCATGGCGTGATCATCGTCGGCATCACCTTCGGCGCGCCGCGCTCCAAGGAAGGCCTGCCGCGCGGGCTCGAGGTCATCATCGTCTCGAACGACGTGCCCGAGGCGCAGAAGAACGAAACCGCCGCCTACCTCGCGCAGCGCACGCAGCTCGGCTCCGGGAACTCAGCCGATGCCGACGAGGCCCATTCGCTGCGCGCGGCCTCGGAATACGCCGCGCATGACGGCCGCGTGGATGGCACGACCTTCGAGGACGATGCCGGCGCGCTGATGTCCACGGCCGACGACCGCGTACTAACTACCAGCGGCTCCATGCCCGAGATCCTGTACTTCGCCCCGCCCGCCAGCCTGACGGAGATGACCGAGGTGCCGGTGCTCACCGAAGGCAACAACGAACGCGACAAGATCGGCGTGGACGATGCGCGCGACCAGAAGATCCATGGCCCGCAGCGCGACGAGCTGTGGGTGACGCCTGACACGCGCGAGGCGTTGCTGGCGCCCTACCTCGTGAGCTGGCGAACCAAGATCGAGCGCCTGGGCACCATGAACTACCCGCAGGCGGCCTGGCGCGCGCCCGCGACGCGCAATCCTGATGTGGAAGTCGTCATCCTGGCCGACGGCTCGCTCGAATCCGCCGTCATCAAGCGTTCCAGCGGCTCCGCCAAACTCGACCAGGCGGCGCTCGACATCCTGAAACTGGCCAGCCCGTTCGACCCTTTCCCCAAGGAGATGGCCGACAAATACCGCCTGTTGCGTTTCACCTACCAGTGGCAGTTCGAGGGTGAGAAACCCCGCCGCGGAATCCTTTCAGCTCCCCGCGATTCGCAATAGACTGTGCCGCATGAAAGGCGGCGTCACTTCTCTCTCCAATCACCTGCTGATCGCGATGCCGCAGCTCGCCGATCCGAATTTTTCGCAGACGGTCTCGCTGATCTGCGAGCACGGCGAAAAAGGCGCGCTCGGCATCGTGCTGAACCGCCCGCTGTCGATGACGCTCTCGGAAGTCTTCGAGCAGATGAAGATCGATCCCACGGACAAACGAGCCGCGGATCTGCCCGTGTTGCGCGGTGGCCCCGTGCACCAGGATCGTGGCTTCGTCCTGCACCGCCCGGGCGGCGAATGGGACTCGACACACAAGATCTCCGACCAGATCCAGGTCACCACCTCGCGCGACGTGCTCGCGGCCATGGCTTCGGGCACGGGTCCGGAGAAGGCGTTCATCGCACTCGGATATGCGGGATGGGAAGCCGGCCAGCTCGAGAAGGAGCTGCTCGACAATTCCTGGCTGTCCGTGCCCGCCGATGAAAGCGTGATCTTCGATCTGCCCTACGAGGAGCGCTGGCTCGCATCGCTCCGGCTGCTCGGCGTGGAAGCCGCGCAGCTCACCTCGTTCGCCGGACATGCCTGAGCGCGCCCCCACGGCGCCCATCGTCGTCCTCGCTCTCGATTTCGGACTCAAGCGTATTGGCGTCGCCAGCGGCGACTCGCTCACGCGTTCCGCCCATCCACGCGCCACGGTTCGCAACGGCCCCCAGGGCCCGGACTGGGACGGGCTCAACCGCCAGCTCGCGGATACACGCCCGGCCCGCATCGCCGTCGGCGAGCCCTATAATGCCGACGGCTCGGTGAGCGCCCTGACCGAAGCCGCCCGGCGCTTCGCCGCCGAGCTCGCGCAACGCAGCCGATTACCCGTCGACCTCGTCGACGAGCGCTGGTCCTCGCAGGATGCCGAGGAGCGGCTGCGCGGCGCGCGCGCCAGCGGAGAACGCCGGCGGCGGGTGACGAAGGAAGACGTGGATGCCGCCGCGGCGGCGGTCATCCTGGAACGGTGGTTCGAGATACAGAATACGAAATGACCTCACAGACCAGACCCAACGGCTCACTCAGGCACCTGCTCACGCTCGAAGGCCTGAGCCGGGCGCAGATCGAAGCGCTGCTCGCGCGCGCGCAGAAGTTCGTGAAGCCCATCGGCGAGGCGCCGGTTCGCAGCGAGTCACTGGCCGGCATCACCGTCGCCAACCTGTTCACAGAGCCGTCGACGCGCACGCGTGTGTCGTTCGAGCTCGCGGCCAAACGCCTCGGCGCCGAGGTGGTGAACCTGGAAGTGCAGCTCTCGTCCCGCGTGAAGGGCGAAAGCATGCTCGACACCATCTACACGCTCGAAGCCTGTCACGTGGACGTGTTCGTGATCCGCGATGCCGAGGCCGGGGTACCGGGCCTGGTGGCCACGAATGCGAAGCCGCACGTGAGCGTACTCTCGGCGGGCGAAGGCAGCGTGTCGCATCCCACGCAGGGCCTGCTCGACGCGCTCACCGTGCTGCAATCCAAGGGCAAGTTCGACGGCCTCAAGCTCGCCATCGTCGGCGACGTCAAACATTCACGCGTCGCGCGTTCCGCGTGGCACGTATTCCGCGCACTCGGCGTGCCGGAGATCCGCATCGTCGCGCCCAAGGCGCTGATGCCGGAAGAAGGCGAATTCGCCGGCTGCGAACGCTTCACTTCGCTCGACACCGGCATCGCCGGCGTCGACGTGGTCATGATGTTGCGCATCCAGAAGGAGCGCATGGCCACGGCGCAGATTCCCGACGCGGATCGCTACTTCGCGCAGTTCGGCCTGTCGGCCGAGCGCCTCGCGAGAGCCCGGCCGGATGCCATCGTCATGCATCCGCAGCCGATGAACCGCGGCATCGAGATCGCATCCGACGTGGCCGATGGGCCGCAGTCGGTGATCCGGGACCAGGTGCGCAATGGCGTCGCCGTGCGCATGGCCGTGCTCGAATCCGTGATCGAGGGGCGCTCGTGAGCGCGCTGCCGCAAGAGGAAGCCGGTCGCAGCGCCGGCGTCCATCCCGCGCATCGCGGCAGCATCTTCCTCGAAGACGGCAAGGTGCTCGCGCAGGAAGAATGGCCTGGCGATCAGTTCGTGCTGCGGGTGTCGGCGCCGAAGTGCGCGGCGCGCGCCGAACCGGGCAGCTTCGTGCATCTCACCTGCGACCCGGACGTGCCCATGCGCCGGCCACTGTCGATCCAGCGTGTGAACGCGGCCGAAGGCTGGATCGAGATCCTCTACAAGGTGATGGGCCCCGGACTGCGCGCGCTCTCGCGCCGCCGCGTGGGCGATGAGATTTCCGTACTCGGCCCGATCGGCCAGCCGTTCCGTCCGGATCCGAAGCGTCCGCGCGCGCTGCTCGTGGGTGGCGGTGTCGGCATTCCGCCGATGGTGTTCCTGGCGGAGTGGATGGTGGCGCAAGAGCGCGGCTGGAAGCCGCTGGTGCTCATGGGCTCGGAGATCCCGTTCCCGTTCAAGGCGCGCCCCTCCACCATCCTCGTGCCCGGCATTCCGGCCGGCAGCATCGCCGCGATGCCGCTGCTCGATGGCTGGGGTGTGCCCAGCCGCCTGGCGTCGAAGGCCGGCTTCCCCGGCTGCTACGACGGCTTCGTCACGCAGCTCGCGGACGAGTGGTTAGGCTCGCTCGACGCTGCGGCCAAGGCCGAAGTGGAAATCTTCAGCTGCGGCCCCACGCCCATGCTCGAAGCCGTGGCCAGGGTCGCGGCGAAGCACGGCGTGTCCTGCCAGGTCTCGCTGGAGGAATTCATGGCTTGCGCCGTGGGTGGTTGCGCCGGTTGTACCGTGAAGGTGCAGACGCCGGAGGGCCCGGCGATGAAGCGCGTCTGCGTCGACGGGCCCGTGTTCGATTCGCGCGCGGTATTCGGCTAGACGCAAGTCGTCACCGCGCCGGCGAGGCAGGGCCGCGTCAGCGGCTCAGCCACGACGCTGCGGCACGCCCCGCGATCAACCCACTCGCAAGACATGCGGTGAGCAGATAGCCGCCCGTCGGCGCTTCCCAATCGATCATCTCGCCCGCGCAGAACACTCCCGGTCTTGCCGCGAGCATCAGGCCCTCATCGAGCGCCTCGAAACGAACACCGCCCGCCGTGCTGATCGCTTCGGCGATCGGGCGTGGCGCCCGCAGCGGAATACGCAACGACTTGATCGCAGTCGCAAGGCGCGCCGGATCATGCATCGCGTCGCGCGGCACGAATTCGTACAGGAGACCCACCTTGACGCCGTCGAAACCCAGTGCGCGCCGCAGGTGCTCGGTCACCGAACGACGGGAGGAGACTCTGGCGAGCGCTGCCTGGAGTTGCTCCGTGTCGCGCGTCGGCGCGAGGTCGACGCACAGATCCGCGCGGCCCGTCGATTCGAGCGACTCTCGCAACGCGGCGGACAGCGCATAGACGGCG
>JBKPPO010000337.1:0-5660 GCA_046733635.1 Pseudomonadota bacterium
CGGTAGATGCCGAAGTCGTGGATGGGGTCGCGGTACAGCGGGTAGAGCTGCACCTCTTCACGATTCAGGAATGTCGCTTCCGAAGTGACGGGTCCGGGCGTGACCACGTGCCGGTTCGTGAGGATGAGGCCTCGCTCGGCGTCCACCACGAAACCCGTGGCCTGCGAAGACGTGTTCCACTCGGTGTCGAACGCGCGGGTCTGGTCGATCTCGATCGCGACCACACTCTCCGCCACGCGCGCCAGGGTACCGCGCCATGCGGCGCTCTCGCCTTCATTCTGCGGAATGGCGGCCTGGGCGGCCTGGGATTGCGCGACGATCTGCGGGGGCGCGTTCTGCGCGGACAGGGGCAGCGCGAGCGCGCTCGAAACCGAAACGAGGCCGAGCAATACCAGGCGGCGGCGCAAGGTCATGCGTTCTCCTTCTTGTCAGGCCAAACGGGCTTGTCAGGCAAAACGGGCTCGTCAGACAAAGCGGGGCCAGAGAATCAGCAGCCACACCACCGCCAGCAGGACCAGCGACAGGAGCACCGCCGCGGATCCGATGTCCTTGGCGAGACCCGACAACTTGTGCCGTTCGAGGCCGATGCGGTCCACCGTCGCTTCGATGGCGCTGTTGATGAGCTCCACCACCAGCACGAGGAACATCGGGGCGATCAGCAGCACGCGTTCGATGCCATTCTGACCGAGCCAGAGGCCCAAGGGGATGACCACCACTGCCAGGGCGAGTTCCTGACGGAAGGCGGCCTCTTCACGGAAGGCGCCAGACAATCCCTTCATGCTCGCGCCAAAAGCGCGGAACATTCGTGTGAATCCGGTGGGTTTCAGTCGTTCGCCGATCTCGTTCATCGGCATAACTCTACCCTGACCGGGATGGTGCCGGGCACGAACTATCGCAATTCACGTCGCGTCGTCTTCCGTCACGCCTACTTCGAATTGCGACAGGTCATGCCCGGCGTCCGCTGCCTCAGGCAGCAGGTTTCCAGGTGAGATCGAGCTGACGCGCCGCGCGGACGTCATCGAGACGTCGCACAGTCATGGTGTGCGGCGCGGACTTGACGAGGTCACTCTGGGACTCGGCTTCCTTCTGGATCGCGACCATCGCATCGATGAAGCCATCGAGCGCTTCCTTGCTCTCGGTCTCCGTGGGCTCGATGAGCAGGCACTCGGGGACGAGCAGCGGGAAGTAGGTAGTCGGCGCGTGGAAGCCGTAGTCGAGCAGGCGCTTGGCGATGTCCATCGCCGAGACGCCGAGCTCGTTCTTCTGCTTCTTGGCGGTGATGATGAACTCGTGGCTCGCGCGGCGGCCCGGATACGCAGGCTCGAAGCCATGCTTGGCGAGCGCGGCCATGAGGTAGTTGGCGTTGAGCGTCGCGAACTCGCCCACGCGATGCATGCCTTCGCGGCCCAGCATGCGCATGTAGATGTACGCGCGCAGCAGTACGCCCGCGTTGCCCGCGAACGCGGACAGGCGGCCGATCGACTGAGGCAGATCCTTCTCGTTGAGCCAGCGGTACTTCTCGCCCTCCTTGCCGACCACCGGCAACGGCATGAACGGCAGCAGACGCTGGCTCACACCCACGGCGCCCGCGCCCGGACCACCGCCGCCATGCGGCGTGGAGAAGGTCTTGTGGAGGTTCATGTGGATGACATCGAAGCCCATGTCGCCCGGGCGCACCTTGCCGAGGATGGCATTGAGATTCGCGCCGTCGTAATACAGCAGGCCGCCGGCATCGTGAACGATCCTGGCCACTTCCTTGATGCGGCGTTCGAACACGCCGCAGGTGGAAGGGTTCGTGAGCATGATGCCCGCGGTGTTCGGACCCACGACCTGCTTCAGCGCTTCGACGTCGATATCGCCGTCGTCCTTGGTCGGGATCTCCTTGACCACGCAGCCGCACATCGTCGCGGTGGCGGGGTTGGTGCCATGCGCGGCGTCTGGAACGATGATCTCGTTGCGCGCGAGATCGCCGCGAGCGCGGTGATAGGCGCGGATCATGGCCACGCCGGCGAATTCGCCATGCGCGCCCGCCATGGGCGACAGCGCCACGCCCTGCATGCCCGTCACCTCCTTCAGCATCTCCTGCAGCTCGTACATGCAGGCGAGGAAACCCTGGCCCTGTGCGTCCGGCGTCAGCGGATGGCGATTGAGGAAGCCCGGCAGCATCGCGTACTGGTTACAGGCCTTCGGGTTGTACTTCATCGTGCACGAACCCAGCGGGTAGAAGTGCGTGTCGATCGAGAAGTTGAGTTGCGAGAGACGCGTGAAGTGGCGCACCACTTCGAGCTCGCTCACCTCCGGCAGCGCGGCGGGCTTCTTGCGAAGCAGCGCGGCCGGGATATCACCCGCCACCTTGTTGGGCGTGTCCGCCTCGGTGGGCCATTGCGCGTAGGCGCCGCGGCCGGGACGGGAGTATTCGAACAGGATCTTTTCGGGTTGCTTGAGCATGGCCATTTGTGTTCTCCCGGTCAGGCGGCGCGCACGGCGGCCTTGAGGGTTTCGGAGAGGGCGTCGGCATAGGCGTGGATGTCGGCCGCGGTGCGCGTTTCGGTGGCGCAAACGAGCAAGGCATTGCCCAGTTCCGGGTAGTCGGCGGACAGATCGAAGCCGCCGATGATGCCGCGTTCGGCCAGCGCCGCGATCACGGGCGCGACGGGACGGTCCAAAAGCAGCACGGCCTCATGGAAACGCGGGCGATCGAAGGCCAGTTTCACGCCCTTGACGCGCGTGAGCGCGTTCACCAGATCGTTGGTGCGGTCGTGGCACTCGCTGGCTACTCGCGCCAGGCCCTCGGGGCCGACCAGGCTCAGGTAGATAGTCGCCGCGGTGATCAGCAGGCCCTGGTTCGTGCAGATGTTCGACGTGGCCTTGCCGCGGCGGATGTGCTGCTCGCGGGCCTGCAGCGTGAGCGCGAAGCCCTGATTGCCGTTCGCGTCCACGGTGCGGCCGACGATGCGGCCCGGCATCTGGCGCACGTTCGCCATCTTGGTGGTGAGGAAACCCGCGTACGGTCCGCCCGAGGACAGCGGCACACCCAGCGGCTGGCAATCGCCACAGGCGATGTCCGCGCCGGTGGCGCCCCACTCGCCCGGCGGCTTGAGTATGCCGAGCGAGGTCGGGTTCACCGAGGCGATGACCAATATGTTGTTGGCATGCGCCCAGTCCGTGAGCGCATCCACGTCTTCGAGCACGCCGAAGAAATTCGGCTGCTGGATGACCAGCGCAGTCAAGTCCTGTCCGGCATATTTCGCGAGATCGGCGACGGCGAGGTGGCCTTTCGGGCACGGCACCTCTTCGAAGCTCACGCCCTGTCCGCTGGTCGTGGCCACCGCGACCTTGCGGTAGTTCGGATTCAGCGTCGTAGGCACCAGGATCCGCTGCGACTTGCTCTGGCGATGCGAACGGATGGCCATGAGTGAGGCTTCGGCCACCGCGGAGCCACCGTCGTACAGCGACGCGTTCGACACATCCATGCCCGTCAGCGACGTGATCATGGTCTGGTATTCGTAGATGAGCTGCAGCGTGCCCTGCGAGGCTTCCGCCTGGTAGGGCGTGTAGGCGCTGTAGAACTCGCCGCGCGTGGTAATGGCCCACACCGCCGACGGGATGTGATGCTCGTACGCGCCCGCGCCGATGAAGTTGAGCGGAGTGCCATCCTGCGCCGCACGCGCCGTCATGAGCCGCCCGATCTGCATTTCATTGAGCGCGTCCGGAATGCCGGCCAGCGACTCGATGCGCAGCTCCTTCGGGATCTCATCGAACAGGTCGTCGATGCTCTTCGCCCCGATGGTGGCGAGCATGTCGGCGACGTCTTTGGGGGTGTGCGGAATGAATGGCATGGATCAACCCTCGGCGGCGAGATGCGCCTGGTATTCGGCGGCGCTGAGCAGACCCGACGGCGCGCCCGAAGGCTTGAGCCGCATGATCCAGCCGCCCTTGTAAGGCTCGGAATTGATGAGTTCGGGCTGGCTGCCCAGCGTGGCGTTGCCCTCGACGACGGTCCCGGCGATCGGCGCGTAGACATCGGAGGCGGCCTTCACGGATTCGACGACGGCGAAGGTGTCGCCGGCCTTGAGCGTCTTGCCCGCCTCGGGCACGTCGACGAACACGAGGTCGCCGAGCGCGCTCTGCGCGTGATCGGTGATGCCGACCTCGACGTTGCCATCGGCCAGCGTGCGCACCCACTCGTGCGACTTGGTGTATTTGAGATCGGCGGGTGAATCGCTCATGTGTCTGCTCCTCGGACCTTATGTTTGTTAGCTGACCAGAATCTTGCCGTTGCGCACGAACGGCGCCTTGACCACGCGCGCATTCAGCAGCTTGCCGCGCACGTCTACCTGCACGCGGTCACCCGTCGCCTTGGGCACGCGCGCCAGCGCGATCGACTTTTCCATCGTCGGCGAGAACGTACCGCTCGTGATCTCACCTTCGCCCGCGGGCGTGATGACCTTCTGATGGCCGCGCAGCACGCCGCGGTCTTCGAGCAGCAGCGCGACGAACTTCTTCTCGACGCCCTTCGCCTTGAGCGCTTCGAGCGCCTTGCGGCCGATGAAATCACGCGCGGGATTCTCGAAGGACACCGTCCACGAGAGCCCGGACTCGAGCGGGTTCTGGCTCTCGTCCATGTCGTTGCCGTAGAGGTTCATCGCGGCTTCGAGGCGCAGTGTGTCGCGGGCGCCGAGGCCGGCGGATTTCACGCCCAACTCGTTGAGCTTGCGCCAGACACCGGCGGCCTGATCCGCGGCCAGCATGATTTCGAAGCCGTCTTCGCCGGTGTAACCGGTGCGCGCGACGAACCAGTCACCGAGCTGCCTGCCGAAGAACGCCTCGATCGCCTGCGCGCTCGAGCGATGTTCTTCGGGCAGCAGGCTGATCACCTTGGTGCGGGCGTTCGGACCCTGCACGGCGATCATCGCGAGGTCGGTGCGTTCGGTGAGCTCGACGCCGAAGCCGGGCGCGATGCGGCGCATCCAGGCCAGGTCCTTGTCGCGCGTGCCGGCATTCACGACGACGCGGAAGAAGGACTCGTCCAGGAAATAGACGATGAGGTCGTCGATCACGCCGCCCTGCTCGTTGAGCAGGCAGCTGTACAGCGCCTTGCCCGGGACCTTGAGCTTGGCCACGTCGTTGGCGATGAGCTTGCTGAAGAACTCGCGCACGCGCGGGCCCCTGGCATCGATCACGCACATGTGGGACACGTCGAAGACGCCGGCGTCCTGGCGGACCGCGTGGTGCTCCTCGATCTGGGAGCCGTAGTTGACCGGCATGTCCCAGCCGCCGAAATCGACCATCCGGGCGCCCAGGGACACGTGGAGGTCATATAAAGGTGTGCGTCTGCCCAAGAACTTCTCCTCGGATGCCCCGCGTGGCATCCAGAAAATAAAAGGCGGCAGAAGGAGTTGCCTCCCCCTGCCGCCCCTCTGTCCTTGGACCTGAGAGATCGGGTTCCGGCCAAAAGCCCAGGAACCGCACCCCTTCGGTGGATCGCCTCTATATAAGAGGGAATCACTCTCCAGAACCCGCCTCAGTACCCCTGCCGTTCTTTTGCCTGAGCGTTTCCGGGCGGAAACTTGCGCCTTCGGCGCCCTCATCGAAGAGGGTCTCTCGGACAGAGTCTGGTCAATTGGCGAGCGGGTGGCATCATAGCAGCCCCTTCCGGA
>JBKPPO010000338.1:0-10175 GCA_046733635.1 Pseudomonadota bacterium
TCCGGGCGGAGGGCGACATCGACGCTGACTTGCAGTTCCCTCGCGTCGAATCCCTGGCTGCCGTAACCATCCTCTATCCGGATGTTGTCGAGCGTGATGGTGTACTCCAGCACCCCGATCTGAACGCTCTTCGACGTGCGCATGGCGATTCGGTGCTGACGGCGAGCATCTGAGGGTAGGGCGTCAAGCCGGGGTCGCGCAGCCCCCAGAATGCGGGCGGCCTGGTACAGGGCGGCGCCGCTTGTTTGGCGTGTTCGAGCGCGGCTTTCCAGTCGTCACCGTAACCCATGCGTTCGAGACGATCCGCCACCACCGATCGATCCACGCGAGCTGCTGCTCGCCGCTCCGGATGAGTTCCTTCCGCTCTATCGGGGCTTTGAGGTAGCCTGAGATCGCAATGAATACAGTGCCGCTCGAGATCCGCACCCTGTCGGTGCGAATCAATCAGGAGATCGCAGTTGCCCAAGCCTCTCTGGCATGGCGTATACCCCGCCGCCACCACGCAGTTCGCCGCGGACCTCTCGCTGGATCTCCCCGCCTACCGACGTACCGTCACTGAGCTCGTCAACGACGGAGTCGACGGGCTCATCCTGCTCGGCACCGTCGGTGAGAACAATTCGCTGCGGCCCGAAGAGAAACGCGTCGCGCTGCGCGAGGCCGTGCAGGCAGTCGGCGGCCGCGTTCCGCTGGTCGCGGGCGTCTCCGAGTTCACCACGGATCGCGCCATCGAATACGCTCATGATGCGGAGAAGCTGGGCGTCAACGCGTTCATGCTGCTGCCGGCGATGGTGTACGTGCCCACCGACGAGGAACTGGTGGCGCACTTCCGTGCCGTCGCGCAGTCGACGAGCCTGCCGGTCATGCTGTACAACAACCCGCCGGCGTACCGCGTGAACATCGGGATCCAGACCTTGGAACAACTGGCCAGCGTGCCGAACATCGTCGCAGTGAAGGAGAGCGCTCCGGATCCGCGCCGTTTCACCGACATCATCAACCGATTCGGCAGCCGCTACACGCTGATGGCCGGTCTCGACGACGTGGCGCTCGAGGGCTTCTTGTTAGGCGCTGCCGGCTGGGTCTCCGGCCTCACGAGCGCGTTCCCGCGCGAATCCGTGGCCCTGGTGGCCGCCGTCGAACGCGGCGACTGGAACGAGGCGCGCCGCATCTACCGCTGGTTCATGCCGCTGCTGCATCTCGACGCCGACCACGACCTCGTGCAATCGATCAAGTTGGCCGAACAGATCATGGGCCGCGGCTCGGAACGCGTGCGCATGCCGAGAATGCCGTTGTCGGGCGCCCGCCGCGCCGACGTCATCGCCCGCGTGGAAAAATGCCGCGACACACGCCCCCTTTCGCAGACACCCAATAAAGTTGAGGCCGCCAGCCGATGAGTGCGCTCCTGGGACCCCGCAAGCCGCTGGATTCGGAATTGGGCTCCCGGGAGGGAAGCCGGACGCTCCGCAAGACGTTGAGTTGGCCGCACCTGATCGCACTGGGTGTGGGCGCCATCGTCGGCACCGGCATCTACACGTTGACCGGAGTCGGGGCGGATCGCGCCGGTCCCGCCGTCATCCTGGCATTCGCCGTCGCCGGTATGGTCTGCGCCTGCGCCGCGCTGGCCTATGCGGAGATGGCCACGCTGATCCCACGCGCGGGCAGCGCCTACACCTATTCTTATTCGGTGCTCGGCGAGACCATCGCGTGGATCGTAGGCTGGAGCCTCATCCTCGAATACTCACTGGCGTGCAGCACCGTGGCGGTGGGTTGGTCCGCCTATCTCGTCGGCTGGCTGCAATCCGCGGGTATCGAACTACCGGACGCCTTGCTCAGCGGTCCGCACGCGGGCGGAATCATCAATCTGCCGGCGGTCATCGTCGCGCTGACCGTCGCGGGCATGCTCATGGCCGGCACGCGCGAGAGCGCCACGCTCAACATCATCCTGGTGATCATCAAGCTGACGGCGCTCGCCGCCTTCGTGCTGCTCGCGCTGCCCTCGTTCGACACCGGCAACCTCGAGCCGTTCGCGCCTTACGGGCTCGGCAGCACGGTCGATACGGATGGCGTCACGCGCGGCGTGATGGCCGCCGCGGCGATCGTCTTCTTCGCGTTCTACGGCTTCGACGCCGTGGCCACGTCGGCGGAGGAGGCCAAGAATCCCGGCCGCGATCTCACCATCGGCATCATCGGCTCCATGGCGTTGTGCACGACCATCTACATGCTCGTGGCCATCTCGGCGATCGGTTCGGTCAATCACACGCTGGTTGGCGATTCCTCCGAGCCGCTGGCGTTCGTGATGCGCACGCTCGAGCATCCGGTGGCCGCCAAGCTCATCGGCCTTGCCGCGCTCGTCGCGCTGCCTTCGGTCATCCTGGTGATGATGTACGCGCAGAGCCGCACGTTCTTCGTGATGGCGCGCGACGGCCTGTTGCCGCAGAAACTCAGCGAAGTCTCGCCGCGCACCGGATCGCCTGTGCTCATCACGGGAATCACGGGCATCTTCGTCGCGGCCATCGCGGGATTCTTCCGTCTCGACGAGATCGCGGAGCTCGCGAACGCCGGCACGCTGCTGGCGTTCATCGCCGTGGCGGCCTGCATGATGATCCTGCGCAAGCGTTCGCCGGAGTTGCCGCGCGTATTCAAATGCCCGCAGCCCATGCTCGTGGGCACACTCGCCATCCTCGGCTGCGCCTATCTGATCTTCAGCCTTCCCAACAGCACGCTGATCCGGTTCGCGATCTGGAACCTCATCGGCATCGCGATCTACTTCGCGTACTCGCGCGGTCGGAGCCTGCTGAAAGGCCGGTAGTCAGCCCGGCTTCTTCTCCACGTGCCCGCCAAACTGCTTGCGCATTGCGGACAGCAGCCGGTCCGCGAAATCCGCGTTGCCGCGCGATTCGAACCGGCTGAATAAAGAAGTGGTGATCACCGGCGCGGGCACACCTTCCTCGATGGCGGCGGCGACGGTCCAGCGGCCTTCGCCGGAATCCGAGACGCGGCCCGAGAATCCCGACAGCGTGCCGTCTTCGGCCAGTGAACGGGCCGTGAGGTCCAGCAGCCAGGAGCGGATCACGCTGCCATGGCGCCACAGCTCCGAGATCGCCGCGAGATCGAAGTCGTACTGGAAGAACTCAGGGTGCGCGAGCGGCGTGGTCTCCGCGTCCTTCTCGTGACTGCGTTTGCCGATGTCGGCGTTGTGCAGGATGTTGAAGCCCTCGGCGAGCGCCGCCATGACGCCATATTCGATGCCGTTGTGGACCATCTTCACGAAGTGACCGGCGCCGCTCGGACCGCAGTGCAGATAGCTGCGCGCGATCTCCTTGCCGGAGGCATCGGGCTCGGGCTTCTGCGCCAGCCCTTCGAACACGGGCTTGAGTGAATCCACGGCCGCTTTCTCGCCGCCGATCATGAGGCAATAGCCGAGCTCGCCGCCCGCGAGGCCGCCGCTCGTGCCGACGTCCACGTAGCGGATGCCGCTTCCGGCCAGTGACTTCGCCCGCGTGATGTCATCGCGGTAGTTGGAATTGCCGCCGTCGATGAGGATGTCGCCTGCGCTCAACAGCGGCGCGAGTTTCGCGATCTCGGCATCCACCACGGCGGCAGGCACCATGAACCAGATCGCGCGCGGACCTTTCAGCGCCTTCACCAGCGCTTCGAGCGAATCGACGCCCGTGACGTGCGGATTGGCCGTGGCGGCCTTGACGGCCTCCGGTTTCGAATCGAATACCACGCAGGACACACCCGCGGCGGAAAGCCGGCGGACCATGTTCGCGCCCATGCGGCCCAATCCGATGAATCCGAGCTGTGCCATGCGAACCTCGTCGTAAAAAGCGGAGTGGGGCGAGTGTAAGCTCGGCCGCATGAACTTTCGAACAGGCGCCAGGATCGGCTGGTTGTCCGTCGTGGCGATGCTCTGCGCCCTGGCGCAAGCGGCGCGCGCGGACGGACCGTACCTGCTGCGTAACGCATCCGGCGGCTGGGAAGCGGTGACAGTGGGCGCGGGCGATCCCGCCGCGATCCAGCGAACGCCCGTGGCGGTCGGCGGCAGTCTCACGGTTCCGGCGGTCGGACAGTATCCCGCCTTCGAGGTAGAGATTCGCGAACCGGCGGCCGTCGCGCCGGATGTCGTGGCATCCGCGGCCAGGTCGCCCGTGTTCGTCGTGGCCGATACCCATGGCGAATACGAAGTGCTGGTGACGATGCTCCAGGCGCACCGCGTGATCGGCCCGAAGCTCGAGTGGAAGTTCGGCCGCGGCCATCTCGTGGTGCTCGGCGATGTCTTCGATCGCGGTCCGAACCAGGTGGAGATCCTGTGGCTGCTCTACAAGCTCGAGGCCGAAGCGCGCGCCGCGGGCGGCGGCGCACACCTGGTTCTCGGCAATCACGAGACGATGGTCCTTCGCGGTGACCTTCGTTACCTGCATCCCCGGTACACCGGCACCACCACCGCGCTGGGTGTGCGCGATTACGCCGTGCTGTTCAGCGCGGACACCTTGTTAGGCCAGTGGCTGCGCACGAAGCCCGCGGTGCTGCGCGTCGGCGATCTGCTGTGCCTGCACGGCGGCATCTCCCGCGCACTGCTCGACAGCACGCTCACGCTGAAAGAGATCAACGACACCGCGCGCGGGGCGCTCGACGCGTCGGTGGATCAGCGCAGCGCCATGCAGGAACTCGTGATGGGCACGCTCGGGCCGCTCTGGTATCGCGGCTATTTCCCGGATCACCGGGACTACCCCGCAGCGTCGGCGGCGGACGTGGATCTTTCGCTCGAGACTTTCGCGGCGCGGCGCATACTCATCGGGCACACCATCGTGCCCACGATCACGCCGCTCTTCGACGGCAAGGTGATCGCCGTGCAGGTGAATCCCAAACAGGAACTCGGCAAACCACCGAGCTTCGAGAGCCTGATCATCCGCAACGGCGCGCCCTTCCGCGCCACGCTGGACGGGAAGGCCGCGCCGCTGTGATTCACGCCGGCGATCGCGCCGGCAACACCCGGCTGTTGCGCAGGATCGCCGCGCTGATCAGCGAGACCAGTAGCCCCACCGGGAACATCTCGATGAAGGTGATGGGCATGCGGAACAGCGGATTGCCGTACATCGCCACGAACTCCTTCGCATCCGCCGCGGCCTGGGCGATCTGTTCGGGCGAGCCGCCCTTGGCCTTCGCGGACTCGATCATGTAGTTCGAGTAGTACCGTGTGAAGTCGAACTCGCTGAAAGCCATCGAGATCTCCCAGCCCACCACGTAGAACAGGCAGGCCACGGTGCTGATCGCCAGGCCGACGCCGAACGCGGGCAGGAAACGGATCGTGCCGCCCCGTACCTTGTCGCGATACTGCTTCACGCCGATGAACACCATGGTCAGCGCGACGATCATGGTGAGGTATCCGACCAGCATGCCGCCCAGCGGCTCGGTGGTCTGGCTGGCGTCGAGCGTGAGCATCCGCCAGACCATGGGAATGGCGACGATCAGGCCGGCGATGGTTCCGAAGCGGAGGATCAATGCAGTCATGGCGCACCTCGTGAAATGGGAAGCGCATCTGGCCGCGAGCGGCCGCTCGAAGCCATCGTACAAACGGGTGATCCGGGGCGAATCACCCGCTGGGCGACGCCGATCACCGGATCAGCCCGAGTTCGCGACCCCTGAGTATGGCTTCCGTGCGACGGCCGACCTCGAGTTTCTCGAACAGATTGGCCACGTGCGTCTTGATCGTGTTCGGCGAGACGCCGAGCTCCTGCGCGATCTGCTTGTTGGATTGGCCGGCCGCGATCCTCCCGAGCACCTCGAGTTCACGCTCGCTGATGCGCAAGGACTGCTGGGCCAGCGTGTTCGGCGTGAACTCGGCCGCGGGCGGCGAACGCCGGAACAGCCGCGCACCCGCCCAGACTCCCAATCCCAGGAAGGCCAGCGCCACGAGCACCACGTAGGTTTCCGTCGCGTGTGTGCGGACCACGTACTGGAACTCGAGCCATTGCAGACCCACGGCCAGCGCGGCGAGCAGGAAGCCGTAGAGGAGGATGGTGCGCATCATCGGCGCCAGTGTGCCACGGGCCCGGGTACGAGCGATGCAGTCCTACACGGCTGCGGGCCTTCACCGCCAGACTTCGACGCATGCGGGGCTAACAATCCGCGCCATGAAAGCCGCCAACCGCCTCTGGATCGGACTCTTCATCCTCCTGCTGCTCGCCGTCACGGTGACGGTGGTGTCTTGCGCCTCGTTCACTTCGGATGACGCACCCGAGGCTTCACCTGCCGTCACGGTGGGGTCTTCGCCGCAGTTGCCCGAGCCCGAAGGCAAGAAGCTCGTTCCCACCGTGCAGATCTCCAAGGCGGTAGGTTGGCCGGAAGGCGGCAAGCCGGTGACCGGCGGCGGTCTGCAGGTGACCGCGCTCGCGGACAAACTCGATCATCCGCGCTGGGTGTACGTGCTGCCCAACGGCGACGTGCTCGTCGCCGAATCCAACGCGCCGAAGCGGCCCGACCGCAAGGGCTTGCGCACCATGGTCATGAACAAGGTGCAGGAACGTGCGGGCGCGGGCGTGCCTTCGGCCAATCGCATCACACTGTTGCGTGACGCGGATGGCGATGGCGTCGCCGAAGTGCGCACGGCCTTCCTCGAGAACCTGAACTCGCCTTTCGGCATGGCGCTCATCGGCGCGGACTTCTACGTCGCGAATACCGATGCCATCGTGAAGTTTCCGTACACCGAGGGCGCGACGAGCGTCGGCGCCACCGGGGTCAAGCTCACCGATCTGCCGGGCGGCGATCTCAATCATCACTGGACCAAGAACATCATCGCGAGCGCCGACGGCGCGAAGCTTTACGCCACCGTCGGTTCCAACAGCAATGTCGCGGAGAACGGCATGGACCAGGAGCAGGGGCGCGCCGCGATCTGGGAAGTGGATGTGGCCACGGGCGAGAAGCGCCTGTTCGCCACCGGTCTGCGCAATCCCAATGGCATGGCGTGGGAGCCCTCGACCAACGTGCTCTGGACCGTGGTCAACGAACGCGACGAGCTCGGCGACGATCTCGTGCCTGACTACCTCACGTCCGTGCAGCGCGACGGGTTCTATGGCTGGCCGTATTCCTACTTTGGCCAGCACGTGGACGAGCGTATCCAGCCGCCGCGTCCCGATCTCGTCGCCAAGGCGCTGGTGCCCGAATACGCGCTGGGCGCGCACGTCGCAGCGCTGGGACTGGCGTTCGGTGATGGCAGCACGCTGCCGGAACATCTGCGCCAGGGCATGTTCATCGGCGAGCATGGTTCCTGGAACCGCAAGCCGCAGGCCGGCTACAAGGTGGTGTTCGTGCCTTTCGTGAACGGCAAACCCACGGGGATGCCCATCGATGTCCTCACCGGCTTCGTGAGCGAGAAGGGCGAGGCCTGGGGCCGCCCGGTGGGCGTAGCCATCGACAAGCGCGGCGGACTGCTCGTGGCCGACGACGTCGGCAACGTCATCTGGCGCGTGAGCGCGAACTAACCGAACACCCGGTCGCGCGCCATCAACGCGCCTTCGTTGGCATTCAGCAGCTGGAGTAATTCCGGGCAGGCCATGTCGCGCCATTCCACGGCGAAACCGTCCTCCGTGGCCCTCGCCACCGTTGCCGGTAGTTCGACGCGGACGTGCTCAGTCACCACGATGAGCCGCAGGGAGTTGAGAGGCTGAAGCCGGAGGCGCGTCTTGATGAGCGCGCCGCTCACGCTGACGTCCACCATCTCCCCGGGTATCCGGCCGCATCCCGGCGTCTCGAGCTGCACCGCGAGGCTCACCGGCATGCGCTTGCCCCAACGGTGTTCCATGTACCGAGGGTGTCCGCCTTCCTTCTGCATGAGCACTTCCTGCATGGTCCTTCTCCTCGTCGATGTGAGGAGATGCTAGGCCGGGTGCACAGAGTATCGAATCCGTCGCAATGCGTGCGACATGCGTGAAACCACGTAGGTTCAGCGGCCGTTCGTGCCCTGCTTGAGGTCCAGCATCATGCGCACCAGCTCGGCCACGGACTGCACGTCCATCTTTTCCATCACGCGCGCGCGGTGGATCTCGATGGTGCGCGGGCTGACGCCGAGATCCTGGGCCACCGCCTTGTTCTGCTTGCCGAGGATCATGAGGTCCAGCACTTCACGCTCGCGATCGGTCAGCGATTCGAGGTTGGAACGAATCCTGGAATGCTCGCTCAACGACAGCCGGAGTTTTGCATCCCGTGCGATCGCTTTCTGGATGCGATCCAGGAGGTCCTGATCACGGAACGGCTTTTGCAGGAAATCGAATGCACCGTGCTGCATGGCCTCCACCGCCATCGGTATGTCGCCATGCCCGGTCATGAAGATCACGGGAATGGTCGCGCCGCGCAAGTTGAGTTCCTGCTGCAATTCGAGACCGCTCATGCCGGGCATGCGGATGTCGAGCACGAGACAGCCGGGCTGCGCCGGACTGTAGGAAGAGAGGAAGTCCTGCGCGGACGCATGCAGCTGGCTCTGAAGCCCTACCGACTTCAGGAGTGCGCGCATGGCGTTGCGAACGCCGGTGTCGTCGTCCACCACCATCACTATGGCGTCATCGATGCTCACTGATTCTCCTCCACGGCGCGCAGTCTAACGAATACGCCGGCGCCTCGGGACAGGTCGGTCCGCACGCCGATGGTTCCGCCGTGGGCATTGACGATGGTGCGACACATGGCAAGCCCCAGGCCGGTTCCGGATCTCTTGGTGGTGGCGAACGGATGAAAAAGCCGGCTCATGATCTCGGCGGGGAAACCGGGCCCGCTGTCGATCACCTGTAATTCGATCTGGTCCACGGCAGGACGCGACGTGGACAGCAGGACCTTTCGGGTCTCCGGTGGTTGGTCGGCCAGCGCTTCGAAGGCATTACGCACCAGGTTCAGGACGACCTGCTGGATTTGCGCGGAATCGCCGCGGATCCTGGGTATGCCATGCTCGAGGTCGAATTCCAGACTGGTTTCGAACATGCGTGCATCGGCTGTCAGCAACGCGCGCAGGTCCGCGATCACGGAGTTGAGATCGAGCGTGACGAGCACTGCGGGTCCATCACCGCGCACGAGCTGACGCAGACGGTCGATGACGCGACCAGCACGCAGTCCCTCGGAGGCGATCTCCCGAACAGCGTCCTTGATCTCGGCAAAGTCCGGTTCCGCCATGGCCAGGTATCGTTCGCACGCACGTGCGTACGTGGTGATGGCGGTCAAGGGCTGATTGAGCTCGTGAGCCACGCCCGAAGCCATTTCGCCCATGCTCGCGAGCCGCGCCACGCGAGTCACGCGCTCCTGGGCAACGGCGGCCTCCTCCTCACGTCGCCGGCGGTCCGTGCAATCGGATCCGGATATCAGCCATCCTGATGGAGTGCCGTCCGCCGCGCCGAGCGCGATGCAGCGCCATTGGATTCGCCGCCACTCTCCGAGGCAATCCCGCACGTCGAATTCCCGCTCGCGCGAGCCATTTTCCGGCCGGGCGCCGGCAAGCATGAACCGCGCCCGTTCGCGATCCATCCCGTCCTTCATGAAGTCGAGCCAGTTTCGTGCGTGAAGTTTTTCGCGAGTTGAACGCAAGAGCTCCGCGCCCCTCGCATTGATCTCGACGATGCGGTGATCGTTGTCGAGCTTGAGCAGGATTGCATCGTTGAGCTCCAGATAGGCATTGGCGCGGTCGCGTTCGAGCTTCAGCGCCGCCATCGCCTCATGCTCGGGGCTCACGTCGCGCAACATGCCGACGAATCGGGGAGGGTGGCTGTCGGGCACGCGGCCCACCGTCAGCCGCACCGGGAGCAGAGAGCCGTCGCGCCGCTGGGCCATCACTTCGCGGCCGATACCGATGATCTTTGCCTCGCCCGTGTCCTGATAGCGCCGCATGAAGGAATTGTGGCTGCCGCGATCCGGTTCCGGCATGAGCTTGCCGACGTTCTCGCCCACGAGTTCTTCTGCACCGAAGCCGAACAGCCGGGATGTGGCGCCATTCACGGCCAGGATGCGTCCGCGATGATCGATCACGATGACCGCATCCACGGCGGCCTCCATGAAGGCGAGCGTCTCCTTCGAATACATTCCCCCGATTATCGGGAGGCGGAGATGCCTAGGGAGTACGCAATACCACGGACCTTCTAGGTAGCGCAGCGAATGGTCTCGCGAGCAGGCCACAGGCACGCTGCAACCATGCGATATAC
>JBKPPO010000339.1:0-12477 GCA_046733635.1 Pseudomonadota bacterium
GCTATGCATGTGGCGCTTCTCGAGCGCGTAACGCACGGTGTTGCTCTCGGCCGAGCAGGCGCCGCCGAGCGTGTCGTGGCGGCCGCAATCGTCCTGTTCGATGCGCAGCAGCGGACGGCCGCGATTGGTCAGCAGCACGGAGCCGGCAGTCAGATAGATGCTGCGCTGAGCCTGGATCGTGGTCTGGGCGCTGTAGTGCTCTGCCGTGTCGCGCGCGTTGTAGAACAAGGTGTCGACGGCCTGGTTGCCCTCGAGGTCCACGATGCGGATCGTGGCGCCGGCCTTCACGGTGCCCATCCAGGGGTCGCCCGCGGGCACCACGGTGTCCGTGACAGCCGCGAGAGGAGTGACGGCGTTCACGCGGCGCAGTGCCTCTCGGTGTTGATGAAGCCGCGCGCATTCTCGGGACAGCGCACGCGACACACGTCGTCGCCGCTCACCGGCGGCGCACGGCGCACTTCGAGGCCGATGCCGGGCGGCGCAAACACGTTGCCTTCGGCCAGCGGATGCGGGCCGGCATGCAGCAATACGATGGTGTCCATCTCGAAACGCAGTTCGACGTATTGCCCGGTGCGCGAATGTCCGGTGGCGAGCCGCATGCGGCCTTCGTCGTCGACGAGCAGTTTGCTGAAGAAGTTGATGTTCGCGACGAGATCGCGTGCGCCCAGGCCATATTTGCCGAGCTCGACGAGCATCGCCTGCTGGCCGCTGATGTAGCGCGCATTGCGCTGCTGCTGGAAGTTGGTGGCGCCATACCGCGCGGCAACGTGCGCGTCGTCCGTGAGCCCGCAGATCGGGTCATGCCAGCCGCAGGTGTCCGCGACGATGGAGCACAGGATGCGGCCCATGTCGGAGTAACACACGCAGCCGGTGGTCAGATGCGCGGTGTGCTGGGCCTTGAGCGTGTCCGCCATGTTGTAGCGTTCGAGCGGCTGCTCACGGCTATAGAAAAGGGCGGCGAGGTTGGCGTCGTCGCCGCGCGCGGTCAGGCGCAGCAGCGAACCGCGGCGCAGGACCCCGGACCAGTGCGCGCCGCCGATGATTTCTTCTTCCCAGTGCATGCCGGCTCGCATCTGCAAGGCACGTACCAGCACGAGTGCATCGATTGCGTGCCCCGCCGGCGGAAAGCTGCATGAGCCTGCACGGGTTTCGTGCGGCAGATCGGGCGATTGCCTGTGGGTGGTGCATGGCGTGTCCGACGACACGCGTGCCGCACGCCAAACAACCTGCGCGCGCGCGGCACACCTCTTGCAAAACTCAATCCCAGAATGTGCGTCTAGGGTTCCGGTTGAGCGATCAACGCTGGTCCGAGAGACGCAGTCCGATGGCGCATGACGCGCCGGGGATACACGGCGGGACAAAAGCCCGGGAGATGCCTGATGAACTGAACAACAACGGGAGACTCTCATGGCCCAGATCAAGGCCCGGTTCCGATCCTTCGCGCGCGTCTTCTTCCTCTTCGCCCTCGCGGCCATCGCCCTCATCGTTTCCAAGCCCGCGCCCGCCGCTGAGAAAACTTCGTTCAAGGTGGCCTGGAGCATCTACGTGGGCTGGATGCCGTGGGACTATGCCGGGCAGAGCGGCATCCTCAAGAAATGGGCCGACAAATACGGCATCAAGATCGAACTCACGCAGATCAACGACTACGTCGAATCGATCAATCAATACACCGCCGGCCAGTACGACGCCTGCGTGATGACCAACATGGACATGCTGACGATTCCCGCCGCGGGCGGTGTGGATTCCACGGCGCTCATCGTCGGCGACTATTCGAACGGCAACGACGGCATCGTGCTCAAGGGCGCGGGCAGGAAGCTCGCTGACATCAAGGGCCAGTCGGTCAACCTCGTCGAACTTTCCGTGTCTCACTACCTGCTGGCGCGAGCGCTCGATTCGGTGAAGCTCTCGGAGAAGGACATCAAGGTGGTGAACACCTCCGATGCCGACCTCGTGGCCGCGTTTGCGGCGCCTTCGGTCACGTCCGCGGTGACGTGGAAACCGCTGCTCTCCGAGCTGGTCGCCCAGCCCAAGACCACGCTGGTGTTCGATTCCAGCAAGACGCCCGGCGAAATCCTGGATCTCATGGTCGTGAATTCGGCCGTGCTCAAGGCGAATCCGAAACTCGGCAAGGCGCTCGTGGGTGCGTGGTACGAGACGATGACGGTCATGGCGGGCAAGGACGCGAAAGCCGCGGCGGCACTGCAAGCCATGGCGAAAGCATCGGGCACCGATCTCGCGGGCTTCAAGGAACAGCTCGCGACGACCTACCTGTACGCCACGCCCGCCGCGGCGGTGGCCGCAACGACCAGCCCCGATCTCGTCAAGAAGATGGACCTGGTGCGCAAGTTCTCTTTCGATCATGGCCTGCTGGGCGAAGGCGCCCGCACCGTCGATGCCGTGGGCATCGAGTTCCCGGGGGGCGTCACCCTGGGTGACAAGAAGAACGTGAAGATGCGCTTCGACACCACGTACATGAAGCAGGCGGCCGACGGGAAGCTGTAAAACGTCGCCCCTGCGGCTTCGACATGCGTCGTCTGATCAACCAGCACCCCGGGACGGGCGCGCGGCTCGCGCTCGGGGTGTTGCCTTTCATCGCGCTGCTCGTGTGTTACGTGGTGGCGTCGCAGATTCGCCTGGCGGAGAACGAGAGCGACAAGCTGCTGCCCTCGCTGAGCACGATCGCCGAAACGTTCCAGTCTTACGCCTTCGAGGAAGACCGGCGCAGCGGCAAATACCTTTTCTGGTCGGACACCGCGGCGAGCCTCAAGCGCATCGGCGCGGCGCTGGTGATCAGCGCGGGGCTCGCCATGATGCTGGCCACGGCCATCGGCGTGGTGCCGCGGCTTCGTGCATTGCTCTCGCCGCTGCTCAACACGGTGGCCATGATCCCGCCGCTCGCGGTGCTGCCCATCCTGTTCATCGTGCTGGGGCTCGAGGAGACGTCGAAGATCGCGCTCATCGTCATCGGGGTGTTCCCCTGCGTGGCGCGTGATCTCGCGCTGCGCGTGGCCGAACTACCCCGCGAGCAGATCATCAAGGTGCAGACGCTCGGCGCCTCGACGTGGCAGATCGTCACACGCGTGGTGTTGCCACAGCTCTGGCCGCGATTGATCGATTCGTTACGGCTCGCGATGGGATCGGCCTGGTTGTTCCTGATCGCGGCGGAAGCCATCGCATCCACGGAGGGGCTGGGCTACCGGATCTTCCTCGTGCGGCGCTACCTCGCGATGGATGTGATCCTGCCCTACGTGGTCTGGATCACCTTGTTAGCCGTGCTCACGGACGTATTGCTGCGCCAGATCCGCGCGCGCGCGTTCCGCTGGGCCGAGCCGGAGCGCTGATCGATGTCGACGGTCTCGATACGCAACGTGTGGAAGGAGTACGGCTCGCAGGTGGTGCTCGAGAACGTGCGGCTCGAGATCGCGGATCACGAGTTCGTCACGATCGTCGGCGCCTCGGGCTGCGGCAAGACCACGTTCCTCAAGATGCTGCTGGGCATGGAGCATCCCACGCGCGGGCAGATCCTGATCGATGGCAATCCCATCCGCCCCGAGCCGGATCCGGAACGCGGCGTGGTGTTCCAGCGTTATTCCTCGTTTCCCCATCTCACGGTGCTCGAGAACGTGATGCTGGGCCTCGAGCTCCGGCGCGCGCCGCTGCTCGGCAGGTTGTTCGGGTCGGCGCGGCGTGAAGCGCGAGACGCCGCGCTGGCCATGATCGAATCCGTGGGGCTCTCGGCTGCGCGCGACAAGTTCCCGTCGCAGCTGTCGGGCGGCATGCAGCAGCGGCTCTCGATCGCGCAGGCCGTGGTCTGCAAGCCCAAGATATTGCTGCTCGATGAACCGTTCGGCGCGCTCGATCCGGGCGTCACCGCGGACATGCACGCGCTCATCCTCAAGCTGTGGGAGGAGAACCGCATGACCATTTTCATGGTCTCGCACGATCTGTCCGAGAGCTTCACCCTGGGGACGCGCCTGCTCACGTTCGACCGGCTGCGCACCGATCCGCAGTCACCGGAGCGTTACGGCGCGAGCGTCACCTATGACCTGCCGCTGCGGCGGCCGGGGCGTGTGAACACGCAATCTCCCGCACCGGCAGCCGCCTGATCATCCGCGGCGAACCGCCGCGGACCAGGTTCAGGTGGAAAAGCCCTCGCGGGTCAGCGGCAGCGTGCGCACGCGATGTCCGCTGGCCGCGAAGATGGCGTTGGTGATAGCCGGAGCCACCGGGGGCAGCGCCGGTTCACCCACTCCCGTGGGCGGGTTGTCGCTCTGGATGAAGTACGTCTCCACCTTCGGGTGATCGGTGATGCGCAGCATCGGGTACTGGTGGAAATTCGACTGCTCGATGAGCCCGTTCTCCATCGTGATCTCGAGCCCCAGCATCGTGCTGTAACCGTCGACCACGCCGCCTTCACACTGGTTGTTGGCGCCGCTCATGTTGACGATGGGCCCGATGTCGCCGGCCACCACCATGCGGTGGAGCTTGATCTTCTTGTTCGCGTCCACGCTCACTTCGGCCACTTCCGCGAAGTGACCCGCGTGGCTGTAGTGGAACGCGAGTCCCATGCCGTGACCCGCGGGCAGCTTCTTGCCCCATCCGGCTTTCTCGCAGGCGAGCTTGATCACATCGGCCGCGCGTCCGGTGTTGAGTCCGCCATCGAGGATGCGCGGTTCGCCCATGACCTCGAGCAGGAAGTCGCGATGATCACGGCCCGCGGCCACGGCGAGTTCGTGCAGGAAGCTCTGGATCACCCAGGCGACCGAGCAGCTGCGGGGCGCGCGCCAGGGGCCGGTCGGCGTCTTGATGGGCAGCAGCGTGTGCGAGAGCTGGTAGTTAGGAACGTTGAGGCCGGGGAACTGGTTCGCCGGCCAGTCCGCGCCGCTCGACGGCGCCTTGCCGTCGTGCGTGAACGAGATGAAGTGATTGCGCCAGGCGGTGAGTCTGCCCTGCGCATCGACGCCGCCCGTCAGGGAATGGAAGCCGCCGGCGCGGAAGAAGTCGTGCGCCATGTCCTGCTCGCGCGTCCACACGAGCTTCACGGGGCCTTTGTAACGCTGCGCGACGGCGCCGGCTTCGCACATGTAGTCGTTCATGAGCCGGCGGCCGAATCCGCCGCCCACGCGCGTCTGATGGATCTTCACCTGCTCCTTCGTGATGCCGAGCGCACCGGCCACCGTGTCGATCGCACGGTCCGCGGTCTGCGTCGGCGACCAGAACTCCACGATGCCATCGTGCGCCCAGGCCGTGCAGTTCTGAGGCTCGAGCGGTGCATGGGAGACGAATGGGTAGGTGTAGAACGACGACACCGTCTTCGCCGCGCCCTTGAGCGCGTCGTCCACGGAGCCCAGGTTCGCGAGCGTGGTCGCGCCCGTGGGTTGTTTGGACAGCTCCGCGGCCTGCTGGCTCAGCGCGGCCCAGCTGTCCTTCGACGCGGCCGATTCGTCCCAGTCCACCTTGAGTTGTTTGCGCGCCTCGAACGCCTGCCAGGTCGTGTCCGCGACGATCGCGACGCCGGGCATCACTTCGGTGGTCTTGCCGTTGCCCTCGATGACGAAGGCATCGCGCACGCCAGGCAGCTTCTTGATCTCGTCGAGATTGGCGCTGCGCACCTTGCCACCGGTCGCCGGGCAGCGCTGGTACACCGCCACCTTCATGCCCGGCAGCCTCTGATCGATGCCGAACAGCGGTTTGCCGGTGACCACCGCGTGGTTGTCCACACCCGTGTACCACTTGCCGAGCAACTGGTAGTCCTTGCGGTCCTTGAGTTTGACGGCGGCCGCGTCGGGTATCGGCAATGCCGCCGCTTTGGCGACGAGCGCGCCGTAACCCAGTCTGCGTTTGCCATGCCACACCGCGCTCTCGCGCGTGGTGCATTCGGCCTCGGGCACCTTCCAGGTGTTCGCGGCGGCGGTGATCAACATCGCACGCGCGGTGGCGCCAGCCTTGCGGAGCTGGTCCCAGCTATCGGGGATCGACCGCGAGCCGCCCGCGCTCTGCCGGCCGAACACCGCGGGATTCACCGGCGCCTGTTCGACGACGACGTCGGCCCACCTGGCATCGAGTTCCTCCGCGATGATCAGCGGGAACGCGGTCTTGATGCCTTGGCCGATCTCGGGACCCTTGTTGAAGATCAGGATCGAGCCCTTGGGAGAAATCCGCAGAAACGCGTTCGGCGCGAATTCGCCCACCTGGCTCGCGGCATTCGCTTCGGATCCCAGGCTGAACGCGAGCACGAGTCCGCCGCCCGCGAGTCCGGTGAACTTGAGGAAGCTGCGACGATCGAGCTTGATGGCGCGGAACTGCGCCACCGGTGAACCATTCTCGACGTCACGCAGCAGGTCGCGGAGCTCGGCGTCGGCCAGGGCATCGGGCTGGATGATGGCGTTCATCAGGCTTTCCTTCCGGCGAGTTTGCCGGCGGCCGTGTGGATGGCGGCGCGCACGCGCTGATAGGTGCCGCAGCGGCAGATGTTGCCGGCCATGGCGGCGTCGATGTCCGCATCGCTCGGCTTGGGATTCTTCGCGAGCAATGCGGAGGCGGACATGAGCTGACCCGCCTGGCAGTAACCACACTGCGGCACGTCATGTTCGATCCAGGCTTCCTGCAGCGGATGCAGCTTCGACGCCGAAGGCGCGAGACCTTCGATGGTCGTGATCTCCTGGCCGACGAGGTTCGCGACCGGCGTCGAGCACGCGCGGATGGGGTTGCCGTTGGCAAGCACCGTGCAGGCGCCGCAAAGCGCCATGCCGCAGCCGAACTTGGTCCCAACCAATCCCAGCGAATCGCGCAACACCCAGAGCAGGGGAGTGTTCGGATCGACATCGGCCGACAGGGCTTTACCGTTCACTCGAAGACTGACGCTGGCCATGGAGTTTCCTTTTTGCTGGCGGTTGCTGGCTGAATGACGCTCGATGCCGGCTGCATCCTATATCGTTAACCGCGTCTGGCGGTCCGGACCGTCCATTCGGTAGCCTCGCAGCATGAGTGGTTCCCTCGTTGCGGTCATAGCCGGCGCCCTGGTGGTGGCCATCGTTGCTTTCCTGGCCTGGCGCAAGTCCTCCGGCCGTCGTCCGGCCGTCAGCAACCCCATCTCGACCACTACGGGCTCGAATCGCACGCTGACCGTGTCCGAGGCCGATGCCACGGGCAATCGTCTGAGCTTCGATGAGGCGCTGCGACGCCTCGTGGCCTATGCGCTCGATGATGCGCCCCGTGATGCGCTGAGCCAGCCGCCCAACCCGGAACACGCGCCCGTCTTCGAGGCCGTGAGGCAGGTCCTCGAGCACATCGAGGCCCGTCCGGAATACATTCCGCGCCGGCCGTCGCTGTTGCCCAAGCTGCTCGCCACCGTCAACGACAACGAAGCGACGATGGCGCAGATGTCGCAAATCATCGCGCAGGATCCGGCGCTCACCGGAAACCTGCTGCGCATCGCCAACAGCCCGCTCTATCGCATGAGCAGTCTGCCCGTGGAGAGCATCGATCGCGCAGTGACGCTCGTCGGCGTGCGCGGCATCCGCGCCATCATCGCCACGGCGTTGCTGCAGCCGGTGATGACCAGCAACACCGGCGCATATGGCCGCTTCCCTGAATTCGTGTGGGAGCACACGTTGTATTCGGCGATGGCCGCGGAGACACATGCGACGCAGGTCGAGAACGCCGAGCCTTTCGTCGCGCAGCTCTGCGGACTGCTCTACGGGCTCTCGGCGATCGTGGTGTTCCGCATCGTGCGCGATCAGTTCGCCGCGCATCCGCATCTCGCGGCAGATCCGGGCAGCATCGCCAGATTGCTCGAGACCTGGGTGGCGCCGACCGCCGGACGCATCGCGGTGAGCTGGGAGCTGTCACCCCGCGTGCAGTACGCACTCGAGAGCCAGACGCTGGCAGCGGAGCTGCAGATGGAGAACTCCCTGGGCCGTTCGCTGCGCTTCGGGCGCGTGGCCGCGGCCGTGATCGTGTTGTGCCGCCTCGGCCGCATGACCGAGCCGGAGGCTCGTGCAACCATTGTTGCAGGCGAGGGCCGCCGCTCGCAGATCGAGCGGATGTGGGACCGCTTCGCCGCCTCCTACTTGCGTCCAAACCCGGCCGCCTGACGCGGGTCTCACCCACGTGATAAAGCGCTCCTAGGGGTGAGAGAAAAACGGCGCTCGTGACACAGAGTATTCGTGGAGCCCGGAACCCTACTGGGCGACACAGACCAAGCTGCGGAACAAGACCCCCGTTTCCGCGCGACTAGAGCCCCGCTCGTGGCGGGGCTCTTTTTTTGTGCACTCGATTAAGCTCGCTGTCCGCGAGACAGGAGGCGGGGATTGATCCAGGACTTTGAAGCGCGAGACCTCGGTCCCGCATGCGCCGGAACATGTACGTTGAAAGCGCTTCCGCGCGCCCGGTGGGGCGATGCCGGCGCCGCCTGAGTTCGAAACGGAAAGGCTCGCGATACGCCGCCTGGAATCCAGCGACGCCGCCTTCCTCGTCCGCCTGCTCAATGAGCCTTCGTTCCTCGCGAACATCGGCGATCGCGGCGTGCGCGACGAAAACGATGCGCAGCGGTATCTGCGCGAAGGACCGATGGCGCTCTACGAGAAGTACGGTTTCGGCCTCTGGCACGTGTCGAGGCGCGAGGATGGCGTGGCGCTCGGCATGTGCGGCCTGCTTCGCCGCGACACCTTGCCCGATGTCGACATCGGTTATGCGTTCTTCCCGGAGTTCTGGGGTAAGGGTTACGCGCTCGAGGCCGCGTCCGCGACGCTGCAGCACGCGGCGCGGAAGTTCGGGCTGAAACGCGTGCTCGCCATCGTATCGCAGGGAAACGATCCGTCGATCCGCGTGCTCGAGAAGTTAGGCATGGAATTCGAGCGCATGGTTTCGGTGAGGCCCGATGAGCCGGACGTCCGGCTCTACGGGCTCACGCTCGCGGAATGAGACTGCGGCTCAGAGGCGCTTGACGTTCTCGCCGATCACCTGGCCGATCTTCCCACCGCTTTCCACACGCAGCTCCACCGGGCGCTCGAAGCGCAGCTCGCCATCGACGACGCAGGTGGAGCAGATGCGGACCTTCACCGGATCGTCTTCGCCCCAGCTCCAGCCACCTTTGTTCTTCTTCACGGTGATGCCGCCGTGTACGCGCGCCCCTTCCGCGAGCTCGATGTCGCCATTCACCGTGCGCAGACCGCCGGTCACTTCCGAGCCCTTGAGATCGATATCGCCCGACACGGTGGTCACGTCACCGCCGACCCTGGCGCGTTCGAGATCGACGTCGCCGTTCACCGTGGAAGCCGCGCCGGAAATCGCGACGCCGTTCGCGACGTTCAGCGAGCCATTGACGGTGCTCACGCGTCCGAGACGCGCGTCGTCATCGATGTCGATGCTGCCATTGACCGTCTCGGCTTCGTCGGCGCTGGCGCCTCGGCCGATTCGCACGTCGCCATTCACCGTGCTGACCTTGGTGTACGACTGACCCTCGCGCGCGGTCACCGATCCATTGACGGCGCGAAGATGGCTGCCGTCGCTGGCCGCGAACACGGAACTGCCGCTCCAGATCATCCAGGCGAATACGGCGGCGGCGATGCAGGTGAAGAGTTTCATGTCGGCCCCTTTGGTTTTCGTTCCTCGTGCCGTTTGGACGAGGCTCGGGGCGACGGGGTTGCAACACGCAAAAAAAACCCCGCTTGCGGCGGGGTCATTGGTCGCTTGCTTGCTTGTTTGTGGAGGAGTTGTTCCGCTCTTCTTGTTCTTGTTCCGATGCGGTCTTGGTCGCGCCGCTTGCTGAGGAGAGAGCAAGCGCTGTGCCAGAGGATTCTGACGGGGGATTCGACGCCTGATCGAGCAATCCGGGGCGCGGGCGGAGGGAAAGTTCGAGTTTGGGCAATATGTCACGTCGCAACCCGAGACCCTGCTGTCAAAATCTTCGACGCATGGGACGCCGGCCGGCGCGACATAAGCGGCGAGCCGATCGGAAAAACCCGTCTCGCAACAACCACTTAAGAAGCCCGATCGAGTGTAAATGAAGTCGACAGTCGCCAAGTCTTTCCGCGCCCCGTTCCTCGCGATGCTGCTGCCGGTACTGGTGGCGATCTCGTGGCCCGTGAGCGCCGCCTCCATCCCGAGACCGGAAGGGATCAGGGACGACGTCAACTTCTGGATCCGTGTCTATTCGGAAGTCACCACGAACGAGGGTTTCCTGCACGACGAGCGGAATCTCGCGGTCGTCTACGACACGCTGAAATTCGGTCCGGGTGGTTCGTCCAAGGAGCGGCAGCGCATCGTCGACGAGCGCCGTGACCGGCACATCGCCGCACTCAATCGAATCATCGCGGCGCTGCCGAACGCCGCTGCGCGTGAAGCGCTCTCGGCCGATGACAAACGCATCCTCGCGCTCTGGGGTCCGAACCCCAGCACCGTCATCCTCAAGGAGGCGACGAAGCGCGTGCGCTTCCAGCTCGGCCAGGCGGACCGCTTCAAGGAAGGCCTGCTGCGCTCGTCGCAGTGGGAGACGCACATCGCCGAGACGTTCGCGAACCAGGGCCTCCCGCCGGAGCTCGCCGTGCTGCCGCACGTGGAGTCTTCTTTCAATGCCGCCGCGTACTCCAAGGTCGGCGCGGCGGGGCTCTGGCAGTTCATGCGCTCCACGGGCAAACGCTACATGCGCATCGACGACGCCGTGGACGAACGACTCGATCCGTACCGCTCCACCGAAGCCGCGGCGCAGTTCCTCGCGCTGAACTATCGCGTGCTCGGCAGCTGGCCGCTGGCGCTCACCGCGTACAACCATGGCGCCGCCGGCATGCGGCGCGCCAAGGAGACCGTCGGGACGGACGACTTCGTGAAGATCAACCGTACCTACACGAGCCGCACGTTCGGGTTCGCTTCTCGCAATTTCTTCCCGTCGTTCCTGGCCGCGCTGACCATCGACGAGAATCCCGAGAAATACTTCGGTCCACTGCAACGCCGGCCGGAGCAGAAATTCCACGAAGTAACGATGCCCGCGTATGTGCGCCTCGCCACGCTGGAGCGGGTGGTGGGCGTGGACCGCGAGCAGTTGCGCACCCTCAATCCGGGGTGGCGCCCGACCATCTTCAACGGCACGCGGCTCATCCCCAAGGGATACAAGTTGCGTCTGCCGGCCGATACCGCGGACAAGTGGACGGCTACCTCGCTCATGGACAAGTTGCCTGGCAACGAGCTCTACGCCGGACAGATCACGCCGCGCACGCATCGCGTTCGCAAGGGCGAGACGATGGCGTCCATCGCGCAGCGACATGGCATGACGGCCAGCCGCCTCGCCGAGATGAACGGTCTTTCCGCGAACGCCACGCTGCGCGCGGGCCGGCATCTCAACTTGCCCGAGCAGTTGCCGCGTGTACTCGGTGGCGGTGTCGTGGCGAGCACGCCCGTGCCGACGACGCCGTCGCCGCAGAACGCCACGGCGGCCACAGCGCCGACCGGTGATTTCTATGTCGTGAGACGCGGCGACTCGCTGCAGCTCATCGCGCAGCGTGTGCGCGTGCCCGAGGCGCAACTGCTGCGACTGAACTCGCTCAAGGACCCGGATCGTCTGTACGAAGGTCAGCGGCTGCGCATCGGCGGGGAACTCAAGGCCGAGATCGCGGCGCGCGAGCCCGAGTCGGAAGTGAAGGTCGCAGCCATCGACGCGGCGCGCGGCGAAGCCCAGCGCGAAGTGGCCGTGGTGGAAGTGGTTCGTGAGGAGACGACGCGGCCCATCGGCAGTGGCGAACCCACGCGCGGACGGCCGCGTTCCGCCGCCGCCGTTGCGATGGAAGCGGCGACCACGCCGGCCGTCGCCAGCTCCGTCGTCAAAGCCGCCGAAGTGGCGCGCGAGCCGGTCTCGGCGGCCCAGGCCGAAGAACTCGGTCCTGCGCTGGGCCCGGCTGCCGTGCCGCAGGCCCTGGCCGACTCCATCGACTATCAGGTTCGCGAAGACGGCACGATCCGCGTCGAAGCGACGGAGACGCTGGGTCAGTACGCGGACTGGCTGCAGATCCCCACGCAACGGTTGCGCACCGTGAACAAGCTCAAGGCGCGCCAGCCGGTGCTGCTCGGCCAGAAGCTGCAGCTCGACTACGGCAAGGTGTCGCGCGAGAGCTTCGAGCAGCTCCGTCGCGACTACCACGCCAAACTACAGGGCGAGTTCTTCGCGCAGCACCGCATCGCGGGTACCGAGGTCTACATCGTGCGCCGTGGCGACTCGCTGTGGACCATGACGCAGAAGTTCAACAACCTGCCGATCTGGTTGCTGCGTCAGTACAACCCCGACATGGATCTGTCGGACCTGCGTGCCGGCACGCAGGTGGTGATGCCGAAAGTAGAAGTGCAGACCGGCGGCTAACGCGCCGCGAAGTCCTTGAGGCGCGTATCCGTCACCGGCGCAGAGAACACCATCTTCGCGGTGCCGTCTTTCGTGGCTTCGGTCACGCGAACGGTGATCTGGTTGGCCTCGGAGAGGCGGCCAAGCAC